>CAMPIL010000274.1 GCA_946886375.1 uncultured Phycisphaerales bacterium | reverse complement strand
GACACGCCTGGTTCCACGCCTGCCGGGTCGCGCCCAGCGCGAACTGCACGTTCAAACCCGCGTGGGCATGAATGGAAAGATCATCGACGAACCTGGTGAAGTCGAATTGGCGCACCTGCGCCGCGAAGGTGGTGGGAAAGGTCCCGGCGTCAAAGCGGTCGATGCGCGACATGCCGCATTCGCCTGCAATGAGCCGCTTCCAGACGCTCGGCAGGTCATGGCCCAGCGGCGTGACCCAACCCATGCCGGTGATGACGATGCGCGGGTGATTCATGAGCCGCTAGTTTAGCGGGCGTGGTGGCGAGCCGCCGTGAAAAAGCCGCGCCTCCGCGACGCAACCCCCATCGCATACACTCTGTCCATGCCTCTTTCGCCCATTCCTGAAATCCTCGAAGACCTTCGCGCCGGGAAGGTGATCGTGCTCGTGGATGATGAAAGCCGCGAGAATGAGGGCGATTTCGTGTGCGCTGCGGAAAAAACCACCCCCGCCATCATCAATTTTCTCACACGCCACACGCCCGGTTACCTGTGCCTGGCGATGACCGGCGAAGACTGCGACCGGTTGAACCTTCCGCCGCAGGTCGCCAACAACACCTCGCTGCGTGGCACGGCGATGGCGGTGTCCATCGACGGCCACCCGCGCCACAGCGTGGGCACCGGCATCAGTGCATCGGATCGCGCCAAGACGGTGCAAATCGCCGTCGACCCCCACAGCCGGCCTGATGATCTGGTGCGGCCCGGGCACATGGTTCCTCTGCGCGCACGTGACGGCGGCGTGCTCGTGCGCACCGGACAGACCGAAGGCAGCGTGGATTTGGTCCGGCTTGCAGGGCTGCGGCCGGCCGCCGTTATCAGCGAGGCCTGCCGGGACGATGGCGAGATGGCCCGCATGAGCGACCTGGAGCGCATTTGCGCACAGCACCAACTGAAGATGTGCTCGGTCGAGCAGATCATTGAACATCGGCTGGCCCGCGAGACGCTCATTGAGCGATTGCCGCCGATTGAAGGAACCTGCATCCAAACGCCGCAGGGCCGTTTCAATCTGATCGCCTATCAAAGCCGCATCGATCCCCTGCCGCACATTGCGTTGACGGTGGGCGGCGTGGGCGCACTGGATCCGCACACGAGAACGGTCAGGCCGCTCGATGAACCGGTGCTGGTGCGAGTCCATCGCCGCGATCTGCTGGGCGATGTGTTTGAAGAGGCGACCAATCCCACCGGGGGGGAACTGCGAGCAGCGCTGCACATGATTCACGAGGCCGGCCGGGGCGTGCTGGTGTACATTCGGCCGGAAGGCATCGGTGAGGATTTGCGGGGCCGCTTACAGAAGATTCGCCGTCCATCTGAATCGGCGGACGTCAACGCGCCCGATCTGACGCGTGCCGATTCAATTGCCGGACGAGCCCAGCCGATGGACCAGCGGGAATTGGGCATCGGCAGCCAGATTCTGCGCGATCTGGGCGTCACGCGCATGCGGTTGCTTACGAATCACCCCAAGTCGTATCGGGGGACGGGGCTCCACGGGTTCGGCCTGGAAGTCGTGGAGCAGGTTCACATCGAACGCGCCGACGACGCCGCGATGATGCCCGCCGGGCGAACAACTTCGCCACGGACTTGAAGCCATCGCTCGCATGGTGTGCAAGGCTCATCCTGAATGAGAACTCCGGGGGAGGGCTGCTGTCGCCGCGATGTGCATAAATCAGGTCATTGCTGATTTGTGATTACTCACTGTGCGCGGCCGGGGAGCTGCATGGTCCGCGCGCGAGTTCATTCGGGCATCCGGGGCAGATGCCAAATTTCAGGAGACAGCATCGTGCGATTCTCTCCGCCGCTGCGCGCCGTATTTTCGCTGGTTAGTGTCCTGGTGTGTTTGTGTCCCGCGCGGATCGCCGCGGCCCAGCGGTTCGGACCGGACTTCAACGGCGATGGTTTCGCCGACATCGCTATCGGAGTTCCCGATGAAGACCTCGACAATCTCCCCGATGCAGGCCGCGTGCATGTGATGTACGGCTCGGCCGGCGGGCTGACTGCGGACAATGCTCAGTCGTGGACGCAGGATTCGCCCGACATCATCGGCGACGCGCACGATCACGAATACTTCGGCGCGGTCTTGGCCTGGGGCGATTTCAACGCCGATGGCTTCGACGACCTGGCGATCGGGACGTTCGGCGAAACAGTCGAATCACAGACCTATGCCGGAGCCGTCAACGTGCTGTACGGAACTCCCGATGGACTTTCAGCCGACCTTAACCAGCAGTGGGACCAGGCCGTGCCCGGGATCGCCGAGGCCCCGGAAGTCGATGACCTCTTCGGCCGCGCGCTGGCCAGCGGCGATTTCAACGGCGATGGCTTCGCAGACCTGGCCATCGGCGTGCCGGGCGAAACCGTCGGCGGCATGAAAGGCGCGGGAGCGGTACAGGTGATTTACGGCTCGCCCTTCGGCTTGAACGCCGCAGGCAGTCGGCTGTGGCATCAGGATTGCACCAACATCAAGAACGCAGCCCAGGCGGGCGATGGTTTCGGCAACGCCGTGGCGGCCGGAGATTTCAACGGCGATGGCTTCGATGACCTGATCATCGGCGTGCCGGGCGAACGCAATTTCAATCGGCAGGATTCAGGCGCGGCGAACGTGCTCTACGGTTCAAGCGCGGGACTGGCCTCGCTCAACAACCAGTTCTGGCGGCAGAGTTATCCGCTGCTCCACAACGTCACCGAAATCGGCGATCTGTTCGGCACGAGCCTGGCGGTCGGCGACTTCAACGGCGATGGTTACGAGGACGTCGCCATCGGCGCGCCGGGCGAAAAGCACAACGGCGCCGCCGCAACGGGCGCTGTCACCGTTATGTTTGGAAGCGCAAACAGATTGAGCGCCGCCGGAAATCAATTCTGGCACGAGAAAAACGCCGGCATGGGACCGAATCAGGCCAACGATTCCTTCGGCTGGCGAATGGCCGCGGGCGATTTCAACGGCGATGGCAAGTGCGACCTGGCCATCGGCATTCCCAATCGCAACGCCGGCGGCGTGCCTCTCTCCGGGGCCGCGCTCATCCTTCCCGGCTCAAACACGGGATTGAAACGAAGCAACGGCAACCCGCTGCGTCAAAACGCGCTGCTGCACGAAACTCGTGAACACGGCGATCGGTTTGGCTACGCCGTGACCGCGCACGATTTCAACGGCGATGGGTACGATGACCTAGCCATCGGCGCACCGTACGAGGACCTCGGCTGGGCCGAGGACGCCGGCGTCATGCACGTGTTGCACGGCAGCCGCACGGGGCTGGCACAGTCCGGCAGTCAACTGTTCAGCGAGGAAAACGCCGGCGGCGATGCGGCGATCGGAACGTTCGATGAATTTGCGGATTACTTCTGATTTCGAAGATACACCAACGACTGAACGGAATCGCCGATGAGCGCAGATGAACGTGGATCCGAAATTGGCTGAGAGCCATGTGAGAAATTCACAGATACGGCAGATTCGCGTTCATCTGCGGATCAAATGGTCCTTCCGCGAAGTCTGGGACCGTTCTACAGAATTTCCGCCGCGAGACTGGCCAGCGATGATCGTTCGGTCTTCAGCAGCGTGACGTGGCCGCACATCGCCTGGCCCTTCATGCGTTCGATCAGGTGCGTCAAGCCGTTGCTCGAAGCGTCGAGATACGGATTGTCGATCTGATTGATGTCGCCGGTGAGCACGATCTTCGTGCCGTCGCCCACGCGGCTGACGATGGTCTTGACTTCATGGGGCGTGAGGTTCTGCACCTCGTCCACCACCATGAACTGGTGCGGGATGGATCGGCCACGGATGTAGGTCAGCGCTTCCAGCACTAGTTTGCCTCCGGCAACCAGTTGCTTGATGCGCTGTTCAGTGGTGTGCGATTCTGCGTGATTCAGGTGACTGCCGCGCGTGGAGAGCAGGTACGCCAGGTTATCGAAGATCGGCTGCATCCACATCTCCAATTTTTCATCCTTGGAGCCGGGCAGGTAGCCGATGTCGCGGCCCAGCGGCATGATCGGGCGAGCCACGAGCAGCTTCTCGTACCGCTCTTCCTTGAACACCTTGTGCATGCCCGCGGCCAAGGCCAGCAGCGTTTTGCCTGAACCCGCCGACCCAAGCATCGTCACGAGGCGGATTTCATCATCCAGCAGCAAATCCAGGGCCATGGTCTGCTGCACGTTGCGGGCCATCACTCCAAACACGGGCCGGCGAGGACCAGCGACGGGGATGAGATGCCCCGTGTCGGCCAGCAGCCGCGCCAGGCCGGTGTGTGATTCATCCGCCACGTCGCGCAGGATCAGGAATTGATTCGTGAAAACCGGAATCGTCAGTTGCTCAGGCGGATTGGCCGGTCCCGCAGAATCAATCGCCACACTGGCGACTTCACGCGTGGTGATCAGGTACGGCTGAACCTGCTCAAACGGAAGTTGCCGCTCGTTGTAGAGCGCATCGATCAACTCGCCGGGCACAGCAATTTCCGCGTGACCGGTGTACAGCCAGTCGGTGTCCACGCGGTCGGCTTCAAAATCCTCAACCTCCACGCCCAGTGCATCGCCCTTGACGCGGGCGTTGATGTCCTTGGTGATGAAGATCGTGCGGCGGCCCTGGTTGTGCAGCGCGTGCGCCACTGCAAGGATGCGATTGTCCGCGACATCGACCCCCATGTTGGAAGGCATGGGCTGGTCGCAGCGGTCGATGCGCAATGTGCCGCCCATGTCATTGATGGGCACGCCTTGAAACAGGTGGCCCCTGGCGCGGAGTTTGTCGATCTCGCGAATGACCTGCCGGGCGTTGCGGCCGGTGTCGTCGTTGTTCTTTTTGAACTTGTCCAGTTCTTCAATGACCACCAACGGAATGACGACTTCATGCTCCTGGAACATGAAGATGGCGTTGGGATTGTGAAGCAGGACGTTCGTGTCGAGCACGAATGTCTTTTGGCTGGATTTGCCTGGGGC
>CAMPIL010000273.1 GCA_946886375.1 uncultured Phycisphaerales bacterium | reverse complement strand
GCGGAACATTGTTCCAGAAGCCCAGGTAGCCTGATTGTTGCGAAGCGCTTCCTTCGTCCTGCAGGATGATGACTGGCTCTTGGTGTTCGATGTGGAGCGGCAACAGAGGCGCCGTTGTCCCGATGCCGACGTTGCCGGTGTTGGTGTTAAAGACGTTGTTGCCATTGACCGCCCACGGCCCGCCGCTGCCGGGGCCGGTCAGGGCATAGAGGGCGTAGGGTGCTGCGGTCAGCGGCTGGCGCGGCGTGAGCGTGATGAAGTTGCCCGACCCCGCGGGGCTGCGAACCGCGATCTGCAGCCAGCGCTGGTCGCCGTTCATGGCGCCGGCGCCGAAATCCAAAGTCGCCGTAAACTGGCCGTCGACCACGTTGACGTTGTTGACGGGATTCGTGCCGCCAAATTGGACCCCGCCCGTGAGGGCGTTGAAGAGCTTGAACTCGAAATCCGCCGTGCTGTTGAGCGGCGCGCCGCCCTGCTTGAGCTGGCCCTGGTAGGTGAAGTTCGTGCCGAGAGTTTGAGCGTGGGCAGAATCGACAAGGGCGATCACCAGGATCGCGAACATTTTGGAGAGTTGAGCAGACATGATTGCGTTTCCTTTGGTGTTGACAGCAATGAGCTGATTTCGCCAGGCGCCGGTCCGATCGCGCAGCAAGCAATTAAGGAGAACGGCCTGCGGTGGAATGGCCGCCCAGGGCGTCGTTCACAAGTCGTTCCAGTTGAGCGATGCGTTCGTTCAATTTCGCGATTTCCCCGTCCTTCTGCGCGTTCGGCGCGACACTCTCAGTGATGCCGCTGCGAACGAAACTCTCAAAGAAGACCGACGCGCGCGCCACATTGCGTCCATCGGAGTCGGCCGACATCGTGGACCAGTCGATGCGCTGCCCAGCACGGGCAATGACGTGGCCGACGGCAAATCGCCTTGGATCATCTTTCATCGCGCAGCCGGAAACATCGGATGAGATCAGGTAATCGCCGGGCTGGATGTCGCCGGTTCCTGAATCGACGACGAGCATTTCGCCGTTGCCCACGGCGGCGATCAGATGAGGATTCGCCAAGCCCTCAGGCTTGTCCGACTCCATGATGCCCAGATACGCGCCAAGGCACGCCGGATCGTTCGCGCTCGCCGTCGGCTCGATGCCGTACACCACGTCGCTTTGGGCGCAGTCGTTCAGCCGCCGGTTCTCGCCGGTCATGCGCACCAGCGCGCCGCAATCGATCGAATATTCGTCATCCATCCATGCGTAATGCGAACCCATGAAGCCGTTGTAGGAAACTGTCGTGCCGTTTACTGAAATGAATCCCTGCGTCGAGCCTTGCTGCTGAAAGCGAACAAGTGTGCCACTGAGGGCTGAGTCGAGGTCGACGGTCAGGGGCAACAACGAGTTACTGATGAAGACGCTTCCCTCGACGGTCATGCTGCCAGCGACGGAGAGCTTATCACTGGGCATGCTGGTGCCGATGCCGACTCGGCCGATCGAGTCAACGGCCAAGGCTTCGACTTGGGTGATCAACCGGATGTTGCCGTCGGGGCCGGCATGGAGATCGATGTTTCCAGTATCGCGAGCATTGACAATGGAGAAGTGCGGACTGCCCGGCGTACCAAAGCCGACCCAACCAGTTTCTTGCTGCACGTTGTTCCAGAAGCCGAGGTAGCCGGATTGTTGCGAAGCGCTGCTTTCGTCCTGCAGGATGATGACTGGATCTTCGTGTTCGATATGGAGCGGCAACAGAGGCGCCGTTGTCCCGATGCCGACGTTGCCGGTATTGGTGGTGAAGACGTTGTTGCCGTTGACCGCCCAAGGCCCGCCGCTGCCCGGCCCGGTCAGGGCGTAGAGCGCGTAGGGCGTCGCGGTGAGCGCTTGACGAGGAGTGAGCGTGGTGAAGTTCCCCCCGCCAGCCGGGCTTCGCACCTGGGCCTCCACCCAGCGCTGGTCGCCATTGAAGGCGAGGACGCCGAAGTCGAGCGAGACCGTGAACAGGCCGTTCACAATATTGACGTTGTTCACCAGACTCGTGCTGCCGACTTGCACGCCGCCCGTAACGGCGTTGAAGAGCTTGAATTCGAAGTCCGCCGTTGCGTTGAGCGGATTACCGCTCTGCTTGAGCTGTCCCTGATAGTTGAACGCGGTGCCCAGCGGCGTCGGGCGCGCCAATGACCAACTGCACAGACTTAGCGCGGCGAACATTGTCGCGACGATCGATTTCCGAATACTCATTGATCTTGGCCTTTCTTGCGTGATGATGTCAGTTGACCCACAAGCGCCTTGAGATCGGCGAGCTCAGTGCGGAGCGAGGCGATCTCGGCATCGGCACTGCTGCCGCGCTCGAAGTTTTCGAAGAACACCGAGATGCGCCGGTGCCTTCGCCCGGCGACCGATACCGTTACGCCGTCCCAGTTCACCGCCTCGGCAGCCCGTGCAACCACGTGGCCGATCGGGAATCGCTTCGGGTCGTCGAGCATGGCATGACCTTCGATGTCCGAGGAGATCAGATAATCACCGGGTTGGATGTCGCGCCCGACCGCCCAGCCCCCTTGGCTGGAATCAGGCTCGACCACCCACATGTCGCCGTTGCCCACGGCCATGATCTGGTGCGGGTTGCCGAGGGAAGGCGGCTGCGCCGGTTCAAGCACGCTGAGATACGCGCCCAGACAGCGCGGGTCATTGGGCAGGATCGATGGCTCGATCCCGTAGATGGGCTCAGCTCCCGGATCGTCGGTGCGTCGGCGGTTCTCGCCAGTCATCATCACAAGCGTTCCGCGCTCGATCGCGCGATCGCTCCAGCCGTAATGGCAACCCGTGAAGGCTCCGTACGACACAGTGGTGCCCGTGACTGAGATGGTGCCTTCGATGGTGCCGTTCTGCCGGAAATCCACAATGGGTCCGTCGCTGACAAGCCGATCAAACGCCGCGACAGCGCCATCATCGGTGACGATCAGGAATTCGCCCACGGTCAACCCTTCGGAGACCGAGCCCTCGCCAATGATGTCGACCGAGCCATTGGCTGCGGGCATCAATTGGATGTCTCCGAAGCTGCGCGCGTTGACAACGGAGAAGTGTGGACTGCCCGGCGTGCCGAAGCCGACCCAACCGGTTTCTTGCGGCACGTTGTTCCAAAAGCCAATGTATCCCGCTTGGTTCGCGGCGCTGGCCGTGTCTTGCAGGATCATGACTGGCCCAACATCTTCAAGGTGAAGCAGTCTGTCAGGCGATGACGTGCCGACACCTACGTTGTTGTTCGCCTGATCGACGACGAGTGTGTTGGAGTCGATGTTGAGGTTTGATGCCAGACTCCATCCGCCACCGGTGGGCAAGCGGGCGCTGGCCAGATTGCCGCTGGCGATGTTGCTCGCGTTAAGATTTGTCAGGCCCGGTCCGTTGGCGCTCAGCGCGAAGAAGGCATAGGGCGAAGGCGTGATTGGTTGGCGGGGCGAGAGTGTGGTTACCGTTGCACCGTCGTTGGTGATCACATGCACTTGCAGCCAGCGGGCCGAGCCGTCGAACATCGCCGAACCGAAATCGAGATCAACGGTGAATAGGCCATCGGTGATCTCCAGTGCCGGTACATCGAAGTTTAAGCCGACTTGCGCGCCGCCGATTAGCGCATTCCAAAGTTGAAAGCGCAGGTGGTAGTTGCCGTTCACCAGTTCGCCGCCCTGCTTGAGCTGGCCCTGGTAGGTAAAGGCGGCGCCCTGCGGCGTAACGCCAAAGGCGATGGACGCTCGCAGCGCGGCCAATCCGGCAATGATGCAAATCGTTCTCAACAGTCGCATGGAGTCCTTTCTTCTGTCATTGGGTTGATCGAAATCTTCCGTAATTCGTTCGATGTCATCGGATCGCTGCGCGATGGATTCTGGGCATGGCGGTCATTCGTACCTTCGTTTCAGAACCTGCAGGGTTCAAAAGTTACGGCAGCGGCGCGGTGATCGTGTAGGTCACCTGCACGCGGTGGAGGCGGATGCGAGACGCATCGGTTGGCATAAGCCATGACGCCGCCAGGATGTACGAGTGGCCGGCGTTGTCGATCGTGTACGGAAGGCCAGGGATGCTTACCGCCTGGATGGTGAAGATCGCAGGTATCGCGCTTGTGGTGCTGCCGATCGTTGTTGACAATTCCATCACCGTGCTGCCGTGAATCGTTGTGTCGTCGCGCACCAGGCTGCACGTCATCGCCTGAACGAAATCGGTGTCCTTCACTAGGAAGGTGACATCCGTCACCATTGCGCCGTCGGGCAGCGACAGGGGCGCAAAGAACTCAACTAAGTTATTGGCTGGGGCGGTGCTCCCAAGCGAAACGCGACTGTGGTTGAAGCCCATCCCGCTCGTGACCGGGACGAATGCTGCGGGATTCACACTCAGCGTGCGCGAAGTCACAGGCATGGTGGGCACGTTGGCAAGATTGACGTTGCCGCCCACAGCAAGATCGCCGGTGAGCGTCGAGTTGCCGACCACGTGTAGTGTGTTGGTTGGTGCCGCCGTGCCGATGCCCACGTTGCCCTGCGTGTAGACGGCGTTGTTGCCGTCGAGTGTGAAGGGCGAAGCCCCGGCA
This sequence comes from uncultured Phycisphaerales bacterium, assembly GCA_946886375.1. The sequence continues at coordinate 433 of CAMPIL010000273.1, read as the reverse complement.
GGGCCGACCGGACCCTGTGGGCCGAGTGCGCCTGGGGCACCCGTTGGCCCGACGGGACCGATTGCACCTTGCGGGCCGGGATTGCCCTGCGGACCTTGCGCACCCGCAGCGCCCGGCGGCCCAACCTGACCTTGTAAGCCTTGCGCACCTGCTTGGCCCTGCGGCCCTTGCGGACCCGTGGCCGCGGCCGTGACCGTTGCCAGCAGGCGGGGCTCGAGCGCCACGTCGATGAACGAGCGGCGGCTGGAGAGATCCTCCTGCGCCAGCGTTTCCTGGAAAAAGGCCTTGCCCGTCGAGCGCTGTACGGCGCCGGAAGGCTTTGGACGACGAATAGATCCAGACGCTGGTCTGCGACGTCACCAGCAGCGTCCGAGGCCGAAGCGCCGATGGTAAGTGCGTTCATGGACTCGGCTGGAGCGAGAAGGCGTCGATG
>CAMPIL010000272.1 GCA_946886375.1 uncultured Phycisphaerales bacterium | reverse complement strand
TTGCATCGATCCCACGGATATCGACTTCTACCGCCAACTTGGCGGCGGACTCACCGCGTGCAACCAGTTGCACGGGTCTGCCAATCCAATTGGCGGCCAGAACTCGGTGGTGAAGTTGAAGTTCGGCGCGGCGGGCGGGCCGGAAGCCTTCCCCATTCGCGATGCGATTTCGGGCATCAAGTTCGCGCTGGGCGAGAACGTCAAGCGCAGCACCGGCCGTTACCCCAACACGCGCATGGGCGTGGAGACCTTCATTCGCGACGCATTCATCGCGGCGCGCGAATACAAGGCCGAATTTGAGCGTTACAACGCGCTGTCGGCTGCGGACAAGGCTCGAACGATGCCGCCGCAGCGCGATCTTGAATTGGATGCGCTGGTGGAAATTCTCGATCACCAGCGGCTCGTGCACTGTCACAGTTATCGCCAGGATGAGATTCTCATGCTCATCCGCGTGGCGGATTCCTTCGGCTTCACGATTGGCACGTTTCAGCACGTGCTGGAGGGCTTCAAGGTGGCCGACGCCATCGGCAAGCACGGCGCGGGTGCTTCGTCCTTCAGCGACTGGTGGGCGTACAAGGTGGAGGTCATGGACGCCATCCCCTTCAATGGTTCGCTCATGCACGATGTGGGAGTGCTGGTGAGTTTCAATTCAGATTCCGATGAACTGGCGCGGCGGATGAACTGGGAAGCCGCCAAGGCGGTGCGCTATGGCGGCACCACGCCTGAGGATGCGATCAAGTTCGTCACCATCAATCCCGCAAAGCAGTTGCGCATCGATCATCGCGTCGGTTCGCTGGAGAAAGACAAGGACGCCGATTTCGCGGTGTGGTCGGGCGACCCGCTTTCAACCTACACGCGATGCGAGCAGACGTGGATCGAAGGGGCGAAGTATTTCGACTTGGAAACCGATCGCCAGATGCAGGATGAGATTCATCGCGAACGCCAGCGATTGATCCAGAAGATTCTGGTCCAGGCGCACGGCACGCCTCAGACCGGCAAGCCGGCCGACGCCGCGACGAAGCCCGAAACCCAGCCGCAGACGCAGCCCGGCACGCCACACATCGCCGCCAGCCGGTTGCGATGGATGGAAGAGCAGGTTCGTCTTGGCCGCGATCCCGGTGAAGTTCGCCCCGGCGAATGCGGCTGCGAAGACGAATGGGCCCACGATCACGTGCATGAAGAATAATCACCGGGAACTCAGAGGAAGAACAATGTCATCAATCTCTTTGCACAACTTGAGCCAAAAAAACGGTTTGAAACCACGGACGAATCGGATGAACGGGGATTTTTGTTGTTCTCTCATCCAGTTCATCCGCGTTCATCTGCGGTTCCAGTTGTCTTTGCTTTGTGCGCTCTGCGTGCTCTGTGGCGCTATTCCCACCAGCGCGCAGTCGCGGCAAGTCCCGGCCCCGCCGCAGAACCACAACGTGGTCATCCAGAACGCCACGATTCATCCCGTCAGCAGCGAACCAATCGCCAACGGCTGGATTCGATTTGAAAAAGGCAAGATCACCGCCATCGGCTCGGGCAAGGCGAACGTCGGACGCGATGACGTCAAGATCGACGCCTCGGGCCTGCACGTGTACCCAGGCCTGATCGCGCCCTCAACATATCTCGGTCTGACCGAGATTGGCGACATCAGCCAGACCAACGATCACAGTGAACTCGGTCGGATCAAGCCCGAGGTGCGAGCGGCGTGCGCGATCAATCCCGATTCAGATTTGATTCCCGTCACGCGCTCCAACGGCATTCTTACTGCGATGATTCTTCCGCGCGGCGGGCTGATTCCCGGCCGCTGCTCGCTGGTGCGCCTGGACGGCTGGACGTGGGAGGATATGACCATTGACGCCGAGGCGGGCCTGGTCGTGAACTGGCCGCGAACCGAGCCGATCACCGCGTGGTGGATGGAGCGCAGCGAAGAACAGCAACGCCGCGAGATTCGCGAGGACTTGGAGGCGGTCGAAAAAGTCTTCGACGATGCGCAGGCGTACATTCGCGCAAAGGACGCCGACCCCGCGCTGACGACTGACCTGCGATACGAAGGCATGCGCGCCGCGCTCGCGGGCGAAAAGCCGATCTTCGTCAGCGCCGCCCTCGCCAGCCAGATTGAATCGGCGGTCGCGTGGGCCAATCGTCGCGGACTCAAAATCGTAATCGTCGGCGGCGACCAGGCTGACCAGGTTTCGGGCCTGCTCAAAAAGCACGACATCCCTGTCATCATCGGCGGCACGCACCGGCTGCCCAACCGCAGGCAGGACGCCATCGACCAGCCCTTCGCATTGCCCGCGAAACTGCACGCGGCGGGCGTGCGATTCTGCATCGCCACGGCTGATGAAGCCGCGCATGAGCGGCATCTCAATCACATGGCGGGAACCGCCGCGGCGTTCGGTTTGCCGAAGGATGAGGCGCTGAAGGCCGTGACGCTTTCGCCGGCGCAAATTCTCGGCGCGGCCGATCGGCTTGGATCATTGGAAGTCGGCAAGTCCGCGACGCTAATCGTGACCAGCGGCGACCCGTTGGAGATCACCACCGACACGCTCATTGCGTTCATCGACGGCCGGCGGATCGACCTGGGCGATCGGCAGAAATCGCTCTACGCCAAGTACCAGGAAAAGTACAAGCAACTGGGCCTGCTGGACGAGCATCCGGATCACCGCTGAATTTCGCGCGGCCGAGGGTTGATCAACTCGGGAGCAATCGACAGGACGTGTACGGCAAATGTTGCGCCCTGTACGGTGCCTGTGTCCTGTCCAGCTATTTCAAAATTTGTACAAATTTTGAAATAGTCCCGGCGGCCAGGTCGCCTCGCGCGCGGTTCGTTGCGTGCTTTATTCGCTATGTGCGTTACTCACTGCGTGCGTGATTCACTGCGTGCGTTACGCGCTGCGTGCGTTACTCACTGCTCGCGTCATTCACCGCGCAAAGAAAAACCCGCGCCGGAACGCGGGCGTCCTTGAGTAAATTCAACAACTCGCGGCGAAGTTACAGTTCCTCGCTCGCCAGCCGGTCCAGCGCGATATCGATCTTGTCTTCGCTTTCATAGGTGCCTGCGTCGATCGCCTGGCGCACCTGCGCGACCAGGTCCTGTCGAACCGCCGGCAGTTGGCGCAACTGGTCCAGAAAACGCGCAAAACTCGACAGTTCCACGCGGTCGGGATCGCCGGCCGCAGCGTGTTCCACCGGGAGGGTGATCCGCGACGTCGTCCCCGACGCGGGTGATGACGGCGCACTCACACGGTTCACTGGACCAATCGAACCGTTGACACCCGGACCAATAGTCGAAAAATCTGACATCGAGCGGTGCTCCTTCGCGGCCTTGAGGACAGCCTTTTCGAGCGTTCATCATTGAGACCGGGCCAGGCCGCGATGGCGCTGTGTGGCAAGCCCGTTTTCAACAGTCACCCTATCGACGCAACGCGCCTTCACACTTGAACTTTAGAAATGAACGCAACTTTGACACAAGTTCCGCAGAATAGTAGGGTTACAGCGTTTTCGGACCTGCTTTCTATACCCTGACGGGTCCCGGCCAAACACCCCGCGTGATGAGGCGAACAGTGCACAACCTGCTACCCAATTTCTTCCAGTGCTTTACGTACATGGTCATCCTCTGCTTCGCCGCTGCGTTGCCCGCGTGCAGCCAGGCCAAAGTTGAAAGCAATCCACCGCCGGCGATGAGCGCAGCGAACTCCAATCACGGCACCACCGCCGCCAACAGCGGACAACACGATGACATGTACTGGGGCGATGACGCGTTCGCACAGTCTTCGCCATACGAAGGCGGCAAGTCGCGCGGCTCCGCAGGCCAATCATCCAAGAAACCCGCCAAGCCCTCGCCCAAGGCTCCAGAATCCAACCAAGACGACCCGCCCGCGAGCCGTTCAACCTGGTCGTTGGTGCTGGGCACATTCACCGAACCCGGTCACGAAGACGCTGCCCGGCAGATGATCATTGACTTGCCGCGCATTGCGCCACAGGCCGCCGGCGCGCGCGTGCACACCACGTTCAAGGGATCGATGGTGGTGTACGGCAACTACACCGGGCGCGATGATCCCAACGCGAAAGCCGATCTCGAACGGCTGAAGGCGATCAACGTCAACGGCACGCCGGTCTTCAATCGCATCATTCTCACGAAGTTGGATTTGCGCCTTGCGCAGGGCCAGTTGCATCCGTTCGATCTGCTGGCGGCCCGCAAGGCCCATCCCAAGGTCGATCCCATGTACACGCTCGACGTGGCGATCTGGATGAGCAACAACGATCACAAGGCCGGCGATCGCGTGACGTACGAAGAAGTCAAGCGCAAGGCCGAGGCGTTCGCGGCACAACTGCGCGCCAAGAACGAAGAGGCGTATTTCTATCACGATGATGACAACCAGTGGAGCACCGTCACGGTGAGTCTGTTCGACCGCCGCGCCATTGATCAGCGCAGCGGATTGTTCAGCGATGAAGTGACCACGCTCATGCGCCGCTTCCCCGCCCGGCTGGTGAACGGCGAACCGCTGATCGAACTGAAGGACCCGCGCGATCCCAAGAAGGGCGGCACGCCGCAGGCTCCCAAACTCGTCCTCGTGCCGATGATGTAAATCCCGTCGCGGCGCGGCGACCACGCACCATTCTCAATTCACTCGATCCGGCAATCCAACGCCGCATTCAGGACATCGCGCCGCTTGAGTGGATGAAATGTCGTAGCCACATTCTGGGCAGTAGGGTTTGTTGGAAGGGATGGCCTTGTTCACAATCCATTCGCCGCGGAAGAAGAGATACAACCCAAAAATCATTTGTGCTGCCGCACCAACTCCGTACATCATCTGCCACAGGAAGGCCTCGATTCCGACACCCATGCTCTGAGTCGCGAAATTCACAACTATCGCAAGGCTCCCGATCAACGAGGGGATCGCAATGCCGAAGAACAGCACTCCGATCGCCTTGAGAACCAGACGAAACCAGGTCTTGTGTTTCATGGAGGGGCCCCTTTCAGGAGCACGGTA
>CAMPIL010000271.1 GCA_946886375.1 uncultured Phycisphaerales bacterium | reverse complement strand
TTGCTTGCGGCCGTGGGTTTGAAGCTGATCGTCATGTTGCCGAGCTGGATGGCGTCATCCAGGATATCGGGCAGGTTGATGGTCATCCTGGTCCCGGTCTGATTGGTGAAGTTAATCCACTGGGCCTGCGCCAACGACGCAGGGGCCAGCAGCAACGTCGCCACTGTGATCCTTCGATATGTCTTGTTCACGAGAACGTCCTTTCCAAAGACAAAGAGCCAAAGAAAGAGAGGGGAATGCCGCCACCGCGCGCAGCCGGGTCATTCCTTCCAAAGCGAGCAGCCATGGGCCGCCGAGGCCGCATGCGCATCTGAATGAATTGATTGTGCCATCGATTCATTCTTGTTCCTTTACGGGCAAGGTCCCCACGCGTTGATGACGGCGAGCAGATCGTTCACGTTCACTGTGCCATCGTTGTTCAGGTCCGCCGGTCCGCTGGTTGCGCCCCAGGCGTTGATCACGGCGAGCAGGTCGTTCACGTTCACCGTGCCGTCATTGCTCACATCCGACGGACACGCCGGCGGAATCACACACACGAATTCACTGACCTGGAAATTGTCGATTGCGGCTTCGACCACCGAAGGCGTTCCCACATCGGCAACAGAGAACCGCACGCGAACCGCGGCGGTGGGGGCAACGTGGTCGCCCACCACGAACGACTTGGTCAGCCATGCGGTGTTCGTGCCGTCGTTGGTTGACACGACGTCCATTGCCGTGGTCCAGTTCGCGCCGTTGTCGTTGGACACGGCGATATTGAGCACATCGCCAGGAATGCTGGTGAAGAACCACGTTGAAAATGAAATGGTGGCGTCGGTGTCGGCCAGATCAATTGTCGGCGAGATCAGCCGCGTCGCCGCGCCGTCCACGTCCCAGTTGTTCGGCGTGATGTCGCCGACGGGGCCGTTCTTGGTCACAAACGCCATGACCTCATCATCGCTTCCGGAGGCGTCTTCCGAAGGCGCGGCCAGCGAGCCTGAACTGATCGTGCCGTTGGGCTGAGCCTGCTCCCATGCTCCTGCGATATGGCCGGGATCGTTGACGATGGTCCACTGATCGACCTTGCCTTCAATGGTGTCATTGACGACGAGATCTGTACCCAGTGCGGCGACGGCGATGTACGAGGACGCCGGCGCGCTTGGCGGATCGGTGAATGTGCCTCCGCCGGAAAGTTGCCCGCTCATGTAGAAGTTCACCTTCTGGGGGCAAGCGACCGCGGGGAGCGTGGCCGAGTACAGGTTGCCGCCCAGGGAAGTCATGCTGGATTGCACGAACGGGCCGCCATCCTGCGAGATGAAAATCTTGCCGCTGTTGGCCGCGACGGTTCCGCCGCTCACGGCGTTCAACTGCACCTTGAAGACCTTGGGCTGGTTGGGTTGAACGAACGCCGGCAGGCCTTCGGGGTAACTGAACACGACACCAGCGGGCGGGACGTTCATCCACACCTGTGTGCCGCTGCAGCGGCCGACGACCAGATCGGTCCAGCCATCGTTGTTGATGTCGAACGCGCCGATGTAGTGCGTGCCTTGCAGCATGCCGGTGGGAATGACCGAGGGAGATTGCTCCTGCAGGGTGACGTTTGGCGCGTTGCCGAGATTGCGATAGATGTGCGCCCGCCGCCCGCAGCCAGAAATATCAACATCGACGTCGGCGATGAGCACGTCTTTCCAGCCGTCGTTGTTCAGGTCAACCACCGTGGAACTGCTGCCGAACCCGTCATCGCTTCCCGACTGGAACGCGAAGGTGATCGAGTTGAAGATCGCGGTGCCGTCGCCGGCGTTGCCGGTGTTGAGCAGGTAACGATCCTGGCCATCGGAGGTAATCACAATGTCCATCCGCGAATCGTTGTTCAGGTCGCCGACGGATGCGAAATACGGCGAGGTGGAATTGACGACCTTGTACACCGAATCGGGGAAGAAGCCGACGTTGGCGGGATTGTTGTACTGCACCGCCACGTGCAGGGGCGAGGCGAGCGAGGTTTGCTTGATGACATCCATTACGCCGTCGTTGTTCATGTCGGCCATCGCACTGGCGGCACCGAAGGCTGAAAGCAGGCCTGGGTTGGCGGACATGCGCGCGGTGAGCGAGTCGATGAAGAAGCCTGGGCTGGCGGCTCCCTGGTTGATGAGGAGTTTGTTGTTGTAATCGAAGGATTCAGACCCGCCGGAATCGTAATCGCCGAAGTAGAGATCGACGTACCCGTCGCCGGTGACATCGCCCGCGACGACAGAGCAGAACCGAGGCTGCACCGACGGATTGTTGGCCGGAGCCATGTTGGGAATGCGGGCGGCCTCATACCGGAAGCCCTGCCACTGACCGCTGCCGTTGTTGCCACGGTTGATGTAAATGCGCGGGTGGCCGACGTGCTTGGGCGAGCCATCGGAGAGGGTGGTGGCGGTGATGATGTCCAGCCAGGTGTCGTTGTTGACATCGGCGAGGAAGACATCGCGATCGTTGGTGGCGGTGAGGAAGCCCTGATCGCCTGCGACGTCGGAAGCGATGGCGTATGTTGAGGTGCGATCAACGAGCACGCCGTTGATGGCGTGACCCTGCGCGATGCCTTCGTTCATGAACAGAACGTTGGTTCGCTTGCCGGAGGAGGTGAAGGGTTGTTTGCGAACGCAGACCAGGTCGATGTCGCCGTCCTTGTCGATGTCGGCCCAGGCGTAATCCTTTTCGTCAGGATCGCTGATGCTGGTTGCGGCATTGTTGAGGCCTGCACCAACGGGCATGCGCGCGGCGGTGCTGTCGACGAATTGCACCCATTGCGCGTGCGCCGCCGAGGTGGTGAGGAGTGCGGCGGCGGCGGCGATCTGAACGCTGTATCTGGCCAAGGCATTTCTCCTTCATGCCCCGTATCGCGGAAATCAGACTGCCGGGCGGTAAAGCCCGGCAGCCGTGCAAGGGTCATTTTCTCACATCGACGCGCAGAACGCGCGATGTGCGACATGCCTTCAGAAGACCGTGTCGACGTTCAATCACGGGCAAGTGCCCCAGGAATTGATCACAGCAAGCAGGTCGTTCACGTTCACGACATGGTTGTTGTCAAGGTCACCGCTGCAAGGCAGGGTCAGGGCCGGGCAAGCGCCCCACTGGTTGATCACCGCCAGCAGGTCATTCACGTTGACCGTGCCGCCGCCGCCAGTGATGTCAGCCGTGCATGTGGGCTCGCATGAATCGGGAATGGCGTTGTTGTTGGTGTCGGCGGAGTTGCCACTCACGATGTCGAGCAGGTCAACGATGCCGTTGTTGTTGCAATCGCGGCGAAGGCCATCGTAGAGCATCATGAACGCCGAGAAATCGGTGGTGTCCACGTCGCCGTCCTGATCCACATCGTGAATTGCGCAGTGGTCATTGGGCGTGGGAGAACTTCCGATGCACGCCTTGAAATCAAGGAAGTCCAGGAATGCAACGATGCCGTCGTTCTCCACGTCAAACTCATTCTGACCCAGCGAAGCAAGGAACGCAACCACATTGGCCTGATCGGCAGGAGGCAGATTCGCGAAGTTCTGCGCTGCAGGAGCCGCCTGCGAGCCGAAGCAGTCGTGCAAGCCAATGGCCGTCGTCACGCGGCTGGCGAAGTCGCCGCCGGCCGCAGAGCCGTTGTGCCACATCGGGTCGCGTGTCGCCAAACCCCAAAGTGGCGGGGTTTTGACCATGCCTTGAACTCCGTCGCCTTGCACGATCTGATCACCGTTCACGCCCATCTGGTGCAGCAGAAAATCTGAGTATGGCCGAATCGCCTTGTTGCGAATCGCATCCTCAAGATTCGCGTTGTTGTCAGTTGTATATGAAGAATGGTGGCACACCGCGCAGCCGATGGTGTTGAACAGCACTTCGCCGGCCATGCCGTTCTTGGGCGTTTGCGGGAACGGCGCCAGGAACCGCTGGAAATCGGTGTAGCGGTCGATGAGGTCGAATCCCTGTGCGTCCGGACCGTCTTCCGGATCGGCTGCGGTATCGCACGCCGCCAGCAGCACCGCGTCGCCGTTGGGTGCGTTTTCTTCATCGAGGAAGCGATTGGTCAGGCCCAATTCGTTGAGCGATGCGTCAGCCGAGAACGTCAGCACGGTGGCGACCTGGGCCTTCCAGCCGAAGCGGCCCACGCGCAGTTTGCTGCCCGGCGGGTCCTCAAACGCGCCCACCATGTGCGCCAAGCCCCGAGCCCGCTTGGGCTGCGCATCACGCACTGCCTTCAACGCAGAATCAGGAATCGCTTCAACCAAACCGTACGCCAGAGCGCCGTTGGTCATGCGGAGTTCAGTCACGTTGGCCTCAGCCGGAATCGACTCAGCGCACTCAGGCGTGATCGAAGCGCTTTGCAGCAGCGACCCGCCCAGTTCCGCCAGGGGGTCAAACACGCCCTTTTCCTCGCGTCCGAAACGAGTCACCGGCGTCGAGCCCGGTCCGCCCAATGGATCGCTGTGGCAGTTGCCGCAGTTGTTCTTGTTGAAGACCGGCCCCAGCGGCCCGCCGTTGAGTGAACTCAAAGGCGCCGCGTACGCCACACGCCCAATCTGCCAACGCTCCAATTCACTTGCGGTCAAACCCGGCAACGGTTCGCCTGCCCGAGCCTGCGTCGGCGGCGTGCCTGCGGACACCAAAGAAGTGGCCAACAGCGGCGTCACGACGACGCCGAGCATGACCAGTGCGCGAGCCAATCGCTCGCACGCGGATGACGAAATTGCAGAACGTGCTGTCGATAACGGTGTTGATGAATCGATCATTCGTGTCTTCCTTCGCCATCCCCTTGTTGTGAAACCGCAGCGTCGCCGCTGCATCAGCCACAGCCATTGTGATGAGCACAGCATGACGCTGCGAAAGTTCTCAGCCGTGGCAGCCTTCAGAATGTACCTCCAATGTACCCCATACTTGATGAATTGGATGCCCAAATTCGATGAAAAAATATTCCGCATTCAATTTGGGAAAATTACTGACTCGCCTCATTGGACCCATTCCAAACTACGCCGATTCATTCACGCTTTTCGCTGCACAAACGCGATGCAGACCATCCCCAAGGCACGCCCGGCGATGACGAACGCGCACAC
>CAMPIL010000270.1 GCA_946886375.1 uncultured Phycisphaerales bacterium | reverse complement strand
CGGCGGCGGCGACGTACACCATCAGCATCGGGCAGGTTGGCGGGCAGACCGACCCAGTGACATTGAGCGCCAACAACATCCCCGCGGGCGCCACGGTGCAGTTCAGCGTGAATCCGGTCATTCCGCCCGGCGCTTCGGTGATGACGATCAACAACACCGCCGCCGCTGCGCCGGGCACGACGTCAATGCAGGTTGTGGGCACGACAACGAACTTCACGCACACCATCGGCGCGAGCATTTCAATTTCCAATGCCGTTCCGCCCGCGCTCTCGCTGGTTTCGCCGGTGAATGGCGCCGCCAGTGCACCGGTGCTGCCCACGCTTTCCTGGAGCGCCGCAGCCCAGGCCCAGAGTTATCTCGTGCAGGTGGCCGGCGATCCGGCCTTCAGCACAATCGCCTACGCCGCGACATCCAACACCAATTCTCACACGCTGACGACCGCCCTCAACACGCTCACCCAGTACTACTGGCGGGTGACTCCATCGAATTCATGCGGCTCTGGACGAGCGTCGCAGACGTTTGGGTTCACCACGATGGATGCGCCGGCAATTCTGCTGGTGGATGATGATGACAACAGCCCCAACGTGCGCACCTATTACACCGAGGCGCTCAATACCCTTGGCCTGCCCTATGACCTATGGGATGTGAACAATAACGCCAGCCCCGAACCGACAGCGCAACAGATGGCGCCGTATAGAATCATCATCTGGTTCTCCGGCGATGCGTTTGGCGGGACGGCAAGCCCCAAGGCCGGCCCCAAGGCGGCAACCGAAACCGCTTTGACGCAATGGCTCGAAGCGGGCGGCTGTTTGTTCCTTTCCAGCCAGGACTACCTGTATGACCGCATCGGCTCGGGCAGCACCACGCCTAATGCGTTCATGTCGCAGTACCTTGGCATGGCGGCGCCCATCGATCACGATGTGAATTACACCGCCGTCAACGCCGGGGCAAATCTGTTTGTGGGCATGGGTCCGTACACGCTGACGTACAGCAGCGCGTCGGGCGGGCCGGGTATGAACAATTTCAGCGACATGGTCAATCCCAACGCCAATGCCGTGTCGGCGTTCACCGTCGCCGCCGGCGGCGCGGCGATGACGCGCGATGGCGGCGTGTACCGCACCAGTTTCTGGGGCTTCCCGCTTGAAGCGGTGCCCACCGCCGCCCAACGCGCTGCGCTCATGGCCATCATGGTGAACTGGTGCGGCAAGTTGAATCCCACGCCCTGCCCGGCCGACATCGCCGATGACGGCCAGGTCAACGTCAACGATATGCTCGCGGTCATTAACGCATGGGGGCCGTGCAGCGGATGCGTTGCGGACATCAATGGCGACAACCAGGTCAACGTGAGCGATCTGCTCGCCGTCATCAATGCCTGGGGCGCGTGTCCGTAGAATTGACATGCTTATGGATGAACCCACCACACGCCTGATGCTTCAGTTCCTCGCATGGCTGTCGGATCATCCGCGGACCTATGGCGAAACAATGGATGCCTGGCGCAGCACATGCCCCAGGCTTTCCATTTGGGAAGATGCGCTCGCAGAGGGGTTGATTCACGTCGATCACGCCCGCGGCGCGATGAGGCACTCGATTGTCGAACTCACGCTGCGCGGCAACACCATGTTGAACCACCACATTTCCAGCACGAAAGAAAACGCATGAATAGTTTCTGCCGAGGTCTTGTTGCGGGTGTTGCGTGCCTGATTCTCGCCGGCTGTCAGAGCACCAACGTTTCCGCCAGGTCAAGCGACAAATTGACCGATGCGGATGTGAAGGTGATTCTGTCGCAGGCCGAAGCCGCCGCCCGCGCACAGCCTTCATTGCTGCGCGTGAATGCGGCGGGTGAGAAACAGACCACGCGAATGCACATCATTGTGATGAACCGCAACGCACGGGTGGTCGGCCGCGTCTCCATGCCCGACGCCTGGCACGGCAGTCTGTCCATCGCGAGTTCCAAGGCGTACACCGCCATGGCGTTCAGCAGCGATCAGAACGCCCTCACCTCGCGCACCATCGGCGCGCTCAGTCAGCCCGGCGGGCCGCTGTGGAACATCGGCAACTCAAATCGCGGGTTCTTCGAGCCCGGACTCATCGAGTTCCCCGGCGGCGTGCCGCTCTACAAGAATGCAACTCTGGTCGGCGGCATCGGCGTGAGCGGCGACGGCGTGGAAGAGGACGAAAACGTCGCCGAGGCCGGAACGCGCGGCTATGAAGCCCCGCCGGCCATTCGCATTGACACCGTGACCAACGGCGGGCTGCCGTACACCAAGAGCGAATGACAACCGCGTCATTGTTTCGCGTTGTCGGGCACGCCTTTGCGCGCATGATCGTTGCGTTCTCGATCGGGCTCGTCCTGAGGTAATCGTGCGACTTGCGCCCATGGCCTCGGAGGCTTTTTCACTTCGAAAATCCATTTCGACAGTCGTTCGTTTTGCTCCGGAGCGAGCATAACGCGGACTCGCGCCGGCTGCGCGAGATCCAATTGCTCACGCTTCAGAGCCAAGCGTTTGACCTCTTCTTCGGCTTCAGCGGCCTTTTTGTAGTAGTCTCTTATGTCGTGGCGATAATCAACTGCGCGTTTGTTGTATATCGCCTCGGCCAACTTTCGGCTCATTTCAGCATGTTCGCGCACATACGCGTCTCGCAGTGATCTTATTGCGACCTGCTGATTCTGATCCAACTCCGGGAGGCGCTCAGCCGATGTGTAAAACGGCAACGCAAAAGCGGGATCAGGATACACTTCGGGATACGCCTCTTCATTATAACGACGCTCCAATTCTGCCGCCGCAGTGGGAGAAAGCATGCTCATCACCTGTCGCAGTCCGCGACGATTTGCCTCGACAGGTTTGTGGACGCTCCAATTCCCAGTTTCCCCGCCTTATCGCAAAGTTCATCAATTCGGGCCTGCGTCGCAGGATCGGGAGTCTGGTTTGGCGATGTACGAATCAAGTCGAGGGCTGCAAATTCGATCTGGGCAACCTTCTGATCGGCCTCACCCGCCTGTCGTAGCGCCTGCACGAAGACGGGCTCATAATCACCCACGAAAGCATTCGATTGTGAGCGATCGTGGTCGTCGAGATTGAGTTCGTCGAGGAGTTTCACAAGATCAATGTGACGTTCGCGAAGTCCATTCTTGGACCTGCGATAACTATATCGATCGTGCGCCAGCCGAGCCCGCTGCAAACCGCCCCGCTGTTCTTCGGTCAGAAGAAGTTCGATGCCGTCGAAGAAATCATCGTTGGCAACGCGGAGTTTTGATGCAAGCCGATCGGATTTCTCTCGCGCCTCGCGAAATGTTTTCTCCATGCTTTCTTCGGTAAAGCGATCGGGACTCACGTACACCGCCCCCCACGCAGCATTGAAACTCGCGATTTCACCATCGAACGACTCAGACCAGTTTTTCAGATATGCCTCATGGAGGCGCTGAATCTGCACAAGTTGCTCATCGCTGAGCGTCATGTACTTGAGGTATTGGTTTAAGAGATGCGGCTTAATGAGATTCGGCAGCACGCCCTGTCCGAGGGTGGGCGTGCCCATGAAAAGGACAGCCACCATTGCGACAGCAAATGGAAGCCGCATCAGACGTAAGCGGCTGTTGAATGGAAGTGGCTTCAGGGGCATCAGCGTCTGCTATACCAATAACGACAATCCATGGCAACAAGTGAATATTATCAGTTCGTCTTCACGCGCTTGCCCGCCCGGTCGGTTTCCGCGGCGGGCGCGATCAAATAAAACCTTCCGATGGCGGCGTCGAATGTTTCGCCCGTTTCTCGCTCCATGAGGAACGTGCCTTCCATCGTGCCCCAATGTGTTTCCAATGGGCAGAAACTTGAATATTGATATTGCTCGCCCGGTGCAAGATCGGGAAACGCGCCCACCACGCCCATGCCATGAACATCGCGCCGCACACCGTGGGCGTCCAGAATGATCCAGTGACGCGAGCGCAGTTTTGCGCGGCGGTCGCCTTCATTGGCGATGACGATGTGGTACGCGAAGGTATACCGCCCCGCCGTCGCATCGGATTGCGCAGGCAGAAACTCCGGCGTCACGCTGATGCGCACGCCTTGAGTCACAGTGCAGGAACCGGGTGGGGAAGTCGTCATGTCCATGCCAAAGGCGATTCTATCGGGATAAGCGGCGATGATCCGGGATCATTCCGCGCTCGAACAAAAGAAAAACCCCGGCGCGAAGCCGCTGCGTGAAGCCGGGGCGTGATGCAGTTGCGGCTGTTGTCCCGATCACATCGGCTCGTGCAGCAGAAATACCATCTCCTGCATCGCGGCAAGGTCAGACTCGCGGCGGGTGAAGGCGAAAATATTCTGCAGGTTCTGCAGCATGCGGTTGAGCCACTGGCGATTGGTCGCCGGTGACAGCATGCTCTTTTGATATGGAATCGGGCGGCCGAGCGTGTGCTCGAGGAACTGGCACACTTCCGTCTTGTTCAGAATGCGCCCGCCGCAGAATGTGTCGATGTACATTCGACCCGGCACGCACGCGCCCGGCGGCTGCGCTTCGGAGGGCGGATCGATCGCCGCCAGAAAATGTCCCGGCGCGTTGATGCCGTGCACGCGCAATCCCAGGCGCTCGGCGACGTTCTTGTAGATCAGCGTGAGCGTGATGGGAATGCCGCGCCGGGTCTGCAGCACAGTCGGGATGTAACTGTTGTGCGGGTTGTAATAATCATCTATGTTGCCGCGGAATTGCTGCTCATCAAACAACACCGTGTGCAGGTGTGCGAGCACCGGTTCGGGATTCGCAGGCTGGCCGGATCGCAATTGATCGACCAGGTGCGGCACGCGCTGCTGAACATCGTCGGCGAACTGCTGCAGTTGGCGATCGATCGAGTGAACGTCGACTTCGCCCAGTTCGTGCATGGAGATGGCGAGCGCCGCCTCCAGCAGGCCGCGTCCGCAGCAAGAATCAATCGCCGGCAATTGCCGGGCGAAACATTCAAACGCGCAGGGGCGACAGTGCGTGGGCGACATTACGGCCAATGGTAGGAAGCGCAGCCGATTTCAGGCCAAGCGCGTGACGCCGTATTTTCTTGAAGTCAGCGGT
>CAMPIL010000269.1 GCA_946886375.1 uncultured Phycisphaerales bacterium | reverse complement strand
GTATGACGTGATCCAGCGTCAGTTCCTTGGTCGCAAAATGCTTGCCGCAGTACTGGCAGCGATTGTTGTCGCGCGCGTACAAGTTGCGCCGGTTCAACTTCACCTGCTGCTTGGGAAAGCGGTCGTAGCCAAGCAGACGAATGATCTTGGGCACGGCGATTTCGATGCGCGGCGTGCGGATCCAGTCGTGCTGCTCGCGTTCGAACTGACGCTGAAATTCCGCAATTTCCCGCCACGTCTCAAAGTCGTAGTTGATGTAGCGCCCATCATCAAAGGCGATGACCTCGGCCGCTTGCTTGCAGAGCATGGTGAACGCCCGCCGCGCACTCACCACCCGCACCGCAGCGTACATGCGGTTGAGCACGAGCACCTTTTCATCAAGCACGGCAACGACGCTCATAGGCGAGGTGGACCTCCTGTCCAAGGCATTCTCATCTGAGAATACTACCTGATTCGGCTGGATGGTAGCCCGACTGCGGCCGTTCAGGCAATAACCGTCGCGTTCAGGTTTGGCAAGCGCCCACCTTCACGTCAGCCGGCGGTCGCCTGCGGCCGCTTGGCGCGGTGTCGGGCTGCCTCGGCAACCTGCCGGGTGCAACAGCCGGTCACGTGATCGTTCACCAGTCCCATAGCCTGCATGAAGGCGTGAATCGTCGTGGGGCCGACAAACGACCACCCGCGCCGCTTGAGGTCCTTGCTCATGGCGATGGACTGGGGCGTTGAAGTGGCCGCCGCAATGGTTTTCCAATCCAGCCGGCGAGGGTGGTCCTTGACCGGCGGCTCGAACTGCCAGACGTACCGCGCCAGGCTGCCGAACTCCTCGATCAATTCGATGGCGCGTCTGGCGTTGTTGATGGTGGATTCGATCTTTCCCCGGTGGCGAACGATCCCCGCGTCTTTCAGCAGGCGATTCACATCGCGCTTGCCGAAGCGCGCGACGGTTGCGATGTTGAAGTCCGCAAAGGCCTCGCGGAAGTTCTCACGCTTGCGCAAGATCGTCAGCCAACTCAAGCCCGACTGAAAACCCTCAAGGCAGATTTTCTCGAACAATCGCGTGTCATCGAACACGGGAAAGCCCCACTCGCGATCGTGATAAGCGATGTACAGCGGATCGCTCATGCACCAGAAGCAGCGGGAGATTCCCTTGTCATCCTTCAGCAATCCGCTGTTTGCAACCATGGTGCATCGTTAAGCCCACCCATTGCAATGGGTGGGCTTCATTGTGGTTAAGAGCATCAATGCCGGAAATGGCGCGTTCCCGTGAGCAGGCACGTCACGCCCTGTTTTTCGCACATGTCGATTGTTTCATTGTCGCGCTTGGAGCCGCCGGGATGAACGATGCACCGAACGCCCGCCTCGATGAGCAGTTGTGGGCCGTCGGGGAATGGGAAAAACGCATCCGACGCGGCGATTGGCGGTGACGACGCCTGAGTCCTGAGCCTTGACGAGGCGCGCTCAATGGCCAACCGGCACGCCGTCACGCGATCCACCTGCCCCATGCCCCCGCCGAGCAGTTGAAACTCGCGCCCGATCGCCACCGCATTGGATTTGAGGTACTTGGCGATGGTCCAGACAAACGCAGCGTCACTCAGCAGCCGCTCATCAGGCGAAGGACCTGCGGCGTGCTGCCATTCGCGGACGTTGGCGAGTTTCATGTCGCGGTCCTGCACGAGCATTCCGCCGGGAATTGATTTGTAATTGATCTTTCGCTGCGCGCCCCCGGAGTACGCGTGATGGATGCCGCGCGTCGCCAGCAGGCGGACATTGGCCCAGCGATCGCGAAGCAATTCGAGCGCTGCACTATCAAACGCCGGCGTTTCGCCGATGGTGGGGGCGACGATCACCTCGAGGAATTTCTGCCCCTCGACAATTCGCTGAGCGGTGCGTTCATCGATGGGCCGGCTGACCGCAAGGATGCCGCCATACGCCGCCAGCGGATCTCCCGCGTAGGCGCGCTCGATCGCCGTCGCCAGATCAGTCGCCACTGCGGAGCCGCACGGGTTGGCGTGCTTGATGATCGCGGCGGCGAATTGAGTGGGGAAAAGTTCATCCAGTTCCTGCACCAGTTCAAGCGCGGCCGCGCCGTCGTTGAGGTTGTTGTAACTCAGTTCCTTGCCGTGCAGCATTTCCGCGGTGACCACGCTGGGTTCGGGGGAGGCGGGATTTTTGTACACAGCGGCGCGCTGGTGGGGGTTCTCGCCATAGCGCAGATCGCCAGCCATGGCGTAGGTGAGGCGCAGCATCGAGGGAAACGGATCGGCCCGGCGCGTTCCCATCCACGCGCTGATCGCGGTGTCGTATTCCGCGGTGCGGGTGAACGCGGCGGCGGCCAGGTCCCGCCGCAACTCAAATGTCGTCGCCCCATCGTTCGCGTGCATTTCGTTGATCACTCGGTCGTATTGGTCGGCCGAGGTGACGACCGTGACGAACTGAAAGTTCTTCGCCGCCGAGCGCAGCATGGAGGGCCCGCCAATGTCGATCTGCTCGATCGCCTGTTCGTCTCGGATGCCGGGCGTGAGAATGGTGCGCTCAAAGGGATAGAGGTTCACGCACACCAGATCGATGGGAAGGATGTTGTGCTGCTTCATCGCCTGCACGTGCGCGGGCAGATCGCGCCGGCCCAACAACGCGCCGTGAATCGCAGGGTGCAGCGTTTTCACCCGGCCGTCCATCATTTCCGGGAACCCGGTGACCTGATCGATGGGTATGACCTTGACGCCCGCCTGGCTGAGCGCAGCGGCGGTGCCGCCGGTGGAAATGATCTCCACGCCCAACTCCGCCAGCGATTTGGCGAATGGAATGAGATCGTCTTTGTCGCTGACGGAAATCAGCGCGCGGCGGATTGGAATGAGTGAGGCGTCAGGCATTTGGCATTGGGCACTTGCGCCACCAGCCTATGCCCAGTGCCAAGTGCCCAATGCCCAGCGCCCTGGCCCATCCTAGTTCCGCGGCACCAGCCGCACCACGCGGCCGTCATTATTCGCGGCAAACAGATCGCTTCCCTGCGGACCGCCCACGAGCAATCGCGTGGCCGCGGGCAAGTCGATGTTCTTGATCATCGATCCGCGCTGCGCATCGGCGAGGGTCATTTTCTTGCGCCCATCATCCCACACCAGCAATTCCGATCGGCGCATCAGAATGACGTTGCCGTTCACCGCCGGGGCCGTCCACACCTGCACGCCGCCAGGCGAATCGGCGGGCTGCGCCTCGAAACAGAACAGCCCCTGACCGGGAATCTGCTGATACACGCGCTCGCCGATCAGCGTTGGCGAATCGGTCAACTGGGCGGGCGTCAGCACCTTCCACAGATTGCGTCCGGTGGTGGCGTTGAAAGCCCAAAGATATTGATCCAGCCCGGCCACGAAGACCGCGCCGTTGCCGACGGCGGGCGCAGCCATGATTGGCGCGAGCAGGCGCTTGCTCCAGTATTGCCGCGCGGAGTTTGCGCTCAGCGACATGATGGTTCCGTCATTGCCCACCGCTACGAGCAGGTCGCCATCGAGAACAGGTGGAATGATCACAGAGTTGGCGACTTTGTACCCGCGGTAGTACGCGCCGACCAGGCCATTGTGCCAGGCCAGTTGACCGCTGCGCGAGCCATAGATCAAGTACGGGCCGTACATCACCGGCTCGGTGTTGGCGATCTGGTGCAGCGATTGGCGGTCGATTTGCGAGCCGGTGCCGGCGTCCAGCACCAGCATCGCCCCGCCTGTGGTGACGTACACGCGGTCGCCCGGAAAGGTGATGCCCAGCACTTCTTCGATCGGGTCGGCGACCTGCCGCTGCCACATCCGATTGCCGTCGTTCACGCCGATGCGGGTGAGGTAATTCTGATCGTCCAGAAAGAACACCGAATCGCCCTGCTGAGTGAACAGCCGAATCGCCTTGGCCGACCCGATGTACTGCCAGGCGACGCGGTATTCCAGTTCCCCAGCAGCCATCGGGCCGATGACGTGACTGCGCTCCACCTGCGTGAGCAGTGCGGCGTTGGGGCTTGCGTCGCCGGTTGCCCGGCCGCGGCCTGAAGCGCTGGAAGACGCGCTGGTGGTCGTGTCGGCGCTCTTGCAGCCGGCGCACGCCAGCGCGATGCAGGCCAGCACTGTCCAGATCGGGCTGCGGTGCGAAATAAGGTTCATCAATGCAGTTCTCCTGTACCCTCCCCGCGGCGGTGGCGGACGAATCGGCCAGTATCCAGAGGCCGTCCGATGCCGTCAAGCACGGCGAAAATGACCTGCCCCCGTGCCGCGCGTTGGCGTTGGGGTTATAACTCCTCGACGCGCTGGCAGGCCGTCCCGCTCCATGTTCACCGGCATCGTGCAACAACTCGGTCGAATCAAGGCGTTCACACCCACTCCATTCGGTGCGGCGCTGTCTGTGGATTCATGCGGCTGGAGCCATCGACCGTCAATCGGCGACTCCATCGCGGTGAACGGCTGCTGCCTGACCGTCGCCCGGCAGGACCAGCGGCCCGACGAACTGCACTTCGACATCATCCATCAGACGCTGGATGTGACGACGCTCGGCCGCTTGAAGGCAGATGATCCGGTGAACCTCGAACATGCCGTCTCCGCCAGCACGCCGCTTGGCGGCCACATCGTGCAGGGCCACATCGACGGCATCGGCGTGATCAGCCGCATGCTGCGCGATCCCGCGCAATGCAGAATGCAGGTCACCCCCAACGATCGCGCCTTGATGCGGTGCATCGTTGAGAAAGGATCAATCGCGGTTGATGGCGTATCGCTTACCGTCGCCGCCACTGGCGAGGACTGGTTCGAGACGGCTCTGATTCCGACCACGCTCAAGATGACGAATCTCGGCACGCGAGCGCAAGGGATTCCGGTGAACCTGGAAACCGATTACCTGGCGAAGGTGATCGTGAATTACCTTGAGCGGACGCAATCGCGCTGAACAGGCGCATTGCAGAGCCCAATTCGCGCGACTGGTCCGCTGCTGAAATCCGTGCCGGTCAACTCCGCGCCGGCTTGACGAACACAAAGACCGTGGCGCCATCGCGCGTGATGCGAAGGCGAACCACTCGCCCAAGGTCGGCGTTGCGTATGGCATTGGTGAAATCC
>CAMPIL010000268.1 GCA_946886375.1 uncultured Phycisphaerales bacterium | reverse complement strand
GTTCAAGGCTCAGCACCCTGAATGCGTGCTGTTCTTCCGGATGGGTGATTTCTATGAAATGTTCGATGAAGACGCCGTGCTCTGCCACAAGGTGCTTGGCCTCACGCTGACCCAGCGCACGGCGGGCATTCCCATGGCGGGGGTGCCATATCACTCTGTTGAGTCATACCTCAGGAGGATGATCGAGGCCGGCCACCGCGTCGCGGTCTGCGAGCAGGTCCAGGATCCCAAGGAAGCTGCGGGCGTCATTGATCGTGCGGTGACGCGCGTCGTCACGCCCGGTACGCTGGTCGATGAAACGCTGCTGGATGAATCGCAGAGCAATTCCATCGCCGCCATCCAGTTCAATGAGGCCGGCGAAAAGTCCGCAGCCATTCTCGCCCTGGCCGAACTCTCGACTGGCGCGTTTACGCTGATGCAACTGCCTGGCGAACGCGTCACCGATGAACTGGTGCGAATCAATCCTTCGGAACTATTGCACGTTGAAACCGCCGATGGAGCCGTGCCGCCGCGCGTGCAAGCCATCCGCGCCGCGGTCGGCTGCGCGCTGACCGCCCGGCCGACGTGGACGTTCCGCCAGTCCGATGCACGCGACGCCTTGCGCGAGCACTTCGGCGTGATGAATCTTTCGGGCTTCGGCCTGACCGAAGATGACGCCGCCATCGGTCCGGCAGGCGCGCTGCTGCGATATCTGAAGGAAACTCAGCAGGATGAGGCCGGCGGCAATCGACTGACGCACCTGCGTCCGCCCCGTCAGCAACCTTCCGATCAATTCGTCATCATCGACGCCTCCTCGCTGCGCAGTCTTGAGATCGAACGCACGATGCGCAGCGGCGACTTTGGCGGGTCGTTGCTGTCGATCCTCCAGCGCTGCCGCACGTCCATGGGCAAGCGGCTGCTGCGGCAATGGTTGTGCTTTCCCCTGCGCGACATCAAGGCGATTCAGTCGCGTCAGCGCGGCGTCGGTGAACTGCTTACCGACAGTGAATTTGCCGAGCAACTCTGCGCCCGGCTGGAAGGCGTGCAGGATGTCGCGAGAATTGTCGGCCGGGTCGCCATGCGCCGCGCCACGCCACGCGACCTGGTCGCCCTGGGCGTGTCGGCCGGCCGCATCAACGCCTTGGCGGGCCTGCTTGAGAACCGCCCCGCCATGAGCGCGCATCACACGCGGCTGGCGCAACTGGCCACGTCGCTGTCGCCGCTGGCGATTTCGATCACCGAGCGCTGCGTGGAGACCGCGCCCAATCACATGCGCGAAGGCGGCTTGTTCCGCGATGGCATCGACAGTGAACTGGATGAGGCCCGCAATCTCCAGAACGACGCCAACGTCTGGCTGGCGAAGTACCAGAAGTCGCTCATCGACCAGACCGGCATCAACTCGCTGAAGGTGGGGTACAACCAGGTCTTCGGCTACTACATCGAAATCACCCACGCCAACGCGCAGAAGGTTCCCGATTCGTTTTCGCGCAAGCAGACGTTGAAGAATGCGGAGCGCTACGTCACGCCTGAGCTGAAGGAGTTTGAGGACAAGGTGACCACGGCTCAGGCGCGGGCCATCGAGCGCGAGAAACTGCTGTTTGAGAAACTATGCATGCAGGCTGCACGGCTGGCGGGCGCGCTGTCGGAATTCGCCGACATCGTCGCCGAACTGGACGTGCTCGCGAACTTTGCGGACATCGCACGACGATTCAACTACGTGAAGCCCCAGATCGTTGAAGCGCCGGCGCTTGACATTCAGCAGGGACGCCATCCGGTGCTGGACCGCATGCTGGGCGATCGGTTTGTACCGAATGATTGCGTGCTTGGATCATGTGCTGTGGATGGCGGGCGTGATGCCCCGGCCGAGCCGGGGGCGAGCGATTCTGATTCGCCGCCTGTCAGTCGTCCTTCATCGCTTGCATTGATCACCGGCCCGAACATGGCGGGCAAATCCACGTTCATTCGGCAGGTGGCGCTGATCGTGCTGCTGGCCCACACCGGCAGTTACGTGCCCGCGCAGGCCGCGACCATTGGCGCGGTGGACCGCATTTTCACGCGCATTGGGGCTTCGGATGAACTGCACACCGGGCAGTCCACTTTCATGGTGGAGATGACCGAGACTGCGAACATTCTGCACCATGCCACACAGCGCAGCCTGGTGATTCTCGACGAAATCGGCAGGGGCACGTCCACGCTTGACGGCCTGAGCCTGGCGTGGGCGATCGCGGAATCGCTGGCGAAGCTGAAGTGCCGCACGCTCTTCGCCACTCATTACCACGAAATCACCGCGCTGTCGGATCGCCTGTCCAACGTGACAAACCTGCACGTGGCGGTGCGCGACTGGGGCGATCAGATCATCTTCCTCTACCGCATTCTGCCCGGACGCACCGACCGAAGTTACGGCATTCACGTGGCGAAGATCGCGGGTCTGCCGCGCGAAACCATTCAGCGGGCCAGCGAACTTCTGGAAACCCTTGCCGTGCAGACCGAGCGTCCCGCGCAGTTGACGCCCGCCACTCCCGCCAAGGGCGCGCAACTGGGGCTGTTCACCGAATACCTCGACCATCCCGCGGTCGGCGAACTGCGCGAACTGAAACTCGATGACATGACGCCCATGCAGGCGTTTGATGCGCTGCGGCAATTGAAGGAGCGCGTTTGACATTCGACGCAACTCAGTCTTTACCTGGCAATCGTGCGCGGCATCTGCCCGCGCTAATCGCCATCGTGCTCATCACGGCCGTTGCGTTCCGAGGCGTGTTGCACAATGAATTCGTCAGTTGGGGCGATGAAACTGAACTGGTCAACAACACGCGCTATCAGGGATTCACGCAGCAGAACCTTGAGTGGATGTTCACGTCGATTCACATGGGGCACTGGCAGCCGCTGACGTGGCTGACCTTTGCGCTGGATTACTCGATATGGGGCGTCAATGCGCGGGCGTATCACTTCACGAGTCTTGCGCTGCACGTGGCCAGTTCAATCGCAGCGTACTTTCTCATCCTGGAACTGCTGCGATGCGCCGATGTTCGTGCGGTCGGCCGGGCACAGTGGATCGCATTGACCTGCGCCGCGGCAGCCGGTGCGCTGCTGTTCGCTGTTCATCCATTGCGGGTTGAACCAGTCGCCTGGGCATCGGAACGGCGTGGCGTGCTCTCCGGATTGTTTTACGTTTTATGCGTCTGGTGCTACCTGCGTTACGTCGCGCACAACGAGGAAACTGCTGCGCCGGCTCATCGCGATGCACGTCTCCCAAAACCAGACGGCGTGTTGGCACACCGGTTTTACCTGCTGTCAATCGGCTGCCTGGCTTTGTCGCTGCTGGCCAAGGAGTTCAGCATCTCGCTCCCGATCGTGCTGCTGTTGATCGACCTCTATCCGTTGAGGAGATTGCACAACATTGCCGGAGGGCAAATCTGGGAATTGGTCAGAGAGAAGATTCCCTTCTTCGCGCTTGCGGCTGTTGTGGCGTTCATCGCGGTGTTCAGTTCCGCGAAATCCGGCGTTGCCAAGTCGATGACTGATTACGGTTTGGCGGAGCGATTGGCACAGTGCGGCTGGGGCCTTGCGTTCTATCCAATCAAGACGCTGATCCCGGTCAACCTCTCGCCACTGTATCCCATTCCGCTGAACCTCAATCCCGCGGACTGGCGGTACGTCATCAGCGCGGCGGCGGCGGTGGGAGTAACAATTTTTCTGATCGCGCAGCGACGGCGCTGGCCCGCGCTTCTCATCCTTTGGGCCTGTTACGTCGTCATCGTGCTGCCGGTGTTGGGGCTGACGCAAACCGGGCGTCAAATTGCTGCGGACCGCTACACCTATCTGCCCGGAGTCGGCTTGTCCGCGCTGCTGGCATGGGCGTTGTATCGCGCCTGGAAACCCAATGTCCCGGCCGCAGCGCGTGCGGTCAGCGCGATCGCGTTGGTGGCGGCGATCATCGCATTGACGCTGGGTACTCGCCAGCAAGTCACGCGCTGGCGCGAATCGCTCTCGCTGTGGACTCACGCGCACAGCCTCTATCCCAACGACGCGGCCATCAACAACAACCTGGGCGTCGCGCTGGGCAAGCAAGAGCAATTCGAAGCCGCCGCATCGCACTTCCTGACCGCCATCGCCAACGATCCGAATTTCATTGACGCGCATAACAACTTTGGCACAATATTCGCAATGCAGAATCGGCTGGATGAAGCGATCCAGCAATGGAACGCTTCGCTACAGATCAAGCCGGATCAGCCCGAAGTGCAGAACAACATCGAACAAGCGCGGCTGATGCTTCGACAACCGCGCGACTGAATTCGGCACTTACTCCGAAGGCGGCCAGATCACCCAATCGCCGTCCGGCAGCCAATTGCTTGAGGCTTGGTCAAAATTCCGCTGCCGACGCGCCTGCTCCACCGCCTCGCGTGAGCGCCATTTGCGAGCCGCAGCATTTTCGGGCTTGCCATCCGCTTGCCGCAGCGCAGGTCTCCCGCCGTCGTCATCCAGATCGCTTCCGATCGAATAGATCACGGGCCTGCCTTCCACGATGCGGTACCGCAGCGGTTGACCGTCAAAGCGGTCGATGGGCACGGCGGGAAGCAATGACGGGGTCAACGCGCCCAGTGACTCCGGCCACGTTGCGTGTCGGCGGCGATACAGTTCAATCGCGATGGCGGCGAGGATTCCATCACGCCCGCCGCGCACGTAATGATGCTGAAGCGTTGCGTGATCAACAGCAGGCATCAATCGCACCAGGGGCATCCATCGCCATTGATCAATTGCTGACGCATGCCACTGGCCCAATTGGCTGCCGACCGATGTGCTGTCGCGTTCCCACAGCGGCCGCTCGCCGTTGCGCTCCAGTTCATTCATCATGCGGTCATACATGTCAAGCATTTCGCGGCGGTTGGCAACCACAAGGCTCATGGCCGGAGTGGCCGCGACAATCGCGCCGCCCTCGGCAAGCGGGCCATGCGACCCATTGGCGTACGTGATCAGCGAATCAAACAGCCGCATGCCTTGGAATGTGATTCGACCGTCGCCGCGGCCGTTGTCGGTGAATGTCCGCTGAATAATGTCGTAAAAGAACATGCGCTCGCCGTACAGTCGCACGGCAAGTTCATCATCGC
>CAMPIL010000267.1 GCA_946886375.1 uncultured Phycisphaerales bacterium | reverse complement strand
CATCGTCCACGATGACGCCCTCAGCCCGACGGAGATCCGCCAATTCGCCCTGGACCATCTCGGGCGGGCCGCCGATCAACGTCGCATCATCCAGACCGATCACGTTGCAGGTCTGAAAACTACCATCCGCCAGCCGTGCCTTGAGCAATCCCTTGTACAGCGGCACCGCCCATTCAACGCCCTCAATGCCGCGCACACGGAGAATCTGCGTGTCCTGCATCGGCTTCAGATCGTCGATGAACTGCACCTTGGAGTCCATCACCCAGATGTCCGGCAGGCCGGTGTCGCTGACGAATCCATAGGTCCGCATCATTAGGCCGACGAAGATGCCCGCCTGCTGCGTGATCAACAGCGACGCAAACGTCAGGCCGATGATGATGCCAATGTACTTGGCCCGATCGCCCATCAACATGCGCAGCGCGACGCGGTTCATGAGCCGACCTCCGCGCGGTTCTGCTGTTCGCCGCTGCGCAGGTGCTGCAGAGCCTCGTATGAGAATTGCGTGATGTGCTGAGCGATCTGCTCGATGTCCGAGGGCTGGTACGCCTGCTCGGGATACAGCCGCTCAATCACTGGACGGGCATGGTGGTAGAAGACGCATTGGCCGACGATGCTGGCGACGCAGCGGCGCACCAGGTCGTCTTCAACCGGATCGCTGACGATGCTGCGCACGATCTCCGAAAGCATCTGAGCCTGCGGTCGAATGCCTCGCTCAACCAGTTCATCCAGCGCGGCGGTCGGCTCGACCATCTCACGGGCCATCAACTTGCCAAACCACGCCGGCCGGCCGGTGTCGAAAATGCGCAGCAGAAACGATCGCACGAACGCCAGCAGCCGCTCGCGCGGCGTGGCGTGCTGACCCAGGCCACACGTCGGCGGATACTGGTCCACCGAGCAGCCGTGAGCGTGACGCAGCACCGTTGCGTACAACTGCTCCTTCGATTGAAAGTGGTAGTTGACTGAGGCCAAGTTCGCCCCGGCCCGGTCACAGATATCCCGCACCGTGGCGTTGCGGAAGCCTTGCTCTGCAAATACCTCGCCGGCCGCCTCGATCAGCCGGTTTCGCGTCTCGCAAGTTGAGCTGGAAAGCGATGTCACATTTCAAACGCCTGTTTGAAACGTATGTATAGCCGGGTGTTTGGCACAGGTCAAGCCGGCCGCGTGAAACGCGGGAGCACTGCACCGCAAGGTGATGCGCGCCCCCGCGCGCCGCAACCGGGCACCGCATTACCATGCGGTGCTCGCGCGATCGTTGCTGCACATCCGCTTGCAGGGCTAACGCATCGCCAGCGTAAACTGCATCACATCAATATGTCCGCTGCGGAAATACCTTGCGCAGCCGGTGAAGTAGTTCAGGTAATCGTCGAACACCTGTTGCGAAGTCAGCGCGATCGCTTCGGTGCTGCGGGATTGCAGGTTTGCCGCCCAGCAATCCAGCGTTCGCGCGTAATGCAGCCGCAGTGACTGAGTTCGCTCGACTTTGAATCCTGCGCGCTGTGCGTGGTTGATGATCATTGACGGAAAGCACAATTGCCCGCCTGGGAAGATTTTTTCGCCGATGAACTTGGCGAACAGCACGTGCTCGTGTTCGATGTGGAGCCCCTGGCCTTGCAGCGTCTGCGGATCAGTCATCACAATCGTGTGCAGCAGCATTCTTCCCTCGGCAGGCAGCAGTTGCCTGCACTTCGAGAAGAACGCTTCGTATCGCGATTTGCGAAAGTGCTCGAACGCGCCGATGCTCACGATGCGATCCACAGGCTCGCTGAATTCCTCCCAGCCCTGCAGCCGGAATTCAACCCAGCCGCACGAGGCGGGAACTTCTCGCGCCAAATCAGATGCATAGGAATGCTGGTTGCGGCTGAGGGTGAGGCCGATGACGTTGACGTTGTGATGCTGTGCAGCGCGCAACGCGGTCGCGCCCCATCCGCAGCCAATGTCGAGCAATCTCATCCCCGGCTTCAGATCGCATTTGCCCAGCGACAAGTCGATCTTCGCCAATTGGGCTTCCTGCAGCGACATGTCCTCGCGCTGGAAGTACGCGCAACTGTACGTGCGCGAAGGATCAAGAAACAGGCCGAAGAAGTCGTCGGACAAATCGTAGTGGGCCTGGACCTGTTCGTAGAACGGCTGGAGTTGGCTCATGCTCCGCGATCTCCGCTGGGCAAGGGCGAATCGACGCGAAAGGCGGCACATTCCGAGAGAAAGCCACCCGCGGGACTCGAACCCGCGACCTGAGCTTTACGAAAGCTCCGCTCTACCGGCTGAGCTAGGGTGGCGCCGCCGTGACTCAATGAGCACGAGAATGGCAAGGATATCCCAAATCGCCGCCTCAAGCCAACGCGCCACAGGCCAGAGCAATTGCCTCCGATCCATCAGCAACTGCCCCCGCTCGTTATGACTGGCGGTCGCAGTCCGCCGCCTCAAAGCCTGCAGTCGCAGCGGCGCTGGCCGGGTACATCGCGCTGGTCAGTGCCCAGATTGCCGTGTCGCGCGGGCCGGTGTGCTGATCCTTCACGCAACCGGAAATCGTGACGGCGTGCTGAAATCCGAGTTTGCGAGGCACCGCCGCGCTGGCGAGGTTTTGCGGATCGCAGTGAATCTCAAATCGCCGCAGTCCTTCGCGCTCAAATCCGATTCGCGTCAGTGCGCCGGCGGCTTCGGTCGCGTAGCCCCGGCCAGTCTGATCGACCCGCATCCAGTAGCCGATCTCGCGCGCCCCGGCTCCGATCCGACCGTGCGCCCCCACCGCACCCAGCACCTCGCGTTCACCAGGATCGAACACGCCGTACAGAAATGACTCGCCTGATTCAAACTCCGACCGGAACGATTCGATTCGCCTGGCCTTGGCCTCGAGCGATTCCGGTTCCTGCATCGCCCAAGGCATCCACATGCGAAGGTGATCGAGGCTTGTAGTGATGGCGGCGATCAACGCCGGCGCATCAGAAGTCTCCCAGCAGCGCAGCATCAGCCGCGGCGTGCGAATGCGATACGGCGGCGTGAATCGTTTGTGCGCCACGATCGAAACCCCAGCCGCACCCATGTGCGGTGCGTCATCCCTGCGGCTGCGGGATCAGTCTCACCGCATCGCTGGTCGGAAGGTTCATCGCGCCGTGGACGGATGCGGCGGCGTCGGCAGTGGGACCGGTCGCGTTGGCGATGAGGTCGATCAGCGCATCCACGTGCCGCTTCTCGGCCCGATCGCCGATCAGCCGCACCGAATCCGCAACGCGGTTCAGCAGTTCCACCTGCTCATCGCCTTGCGCGGCAAGGGCGGCATCAAACAGCTTGCGCTGGGCCGAATCCGTGTCGATCAACGCCATGATGTCCGCCACCAGCAGGCGGATGCCGCCGGTGCGCGTGGTCAACGCATCGCTGATCGCCATTTCCGCGTCCACAACCTTGAAAATGGGATTGCGGGAGATGGCGATGTCGCGCAGCACCGACAATGCCTTGATCGCGTATTCCTCGGCTTCGGCCTCGGTGATGCGGCCGCCCGATGCGCTCTTCATCACCGCATCAACCGCGGCGGTGAATTCCTGGTCGTTGATGCCCGGACGCACCGGATTGACCCGGCGATCATCACGGTACACGCGCGTCAGAGCCGGCATGTCCACGCCGCTGGCGATCACGATCACCGGCGCGGCCGCGGTCTTGGGGATCGACCGCAGCGATGCGATGGTCTGCTGCGCTTCCTCCGCGCTGTTCATGCGAACCGAAATCAGGTCCACGCCAATCGCTTTGGCGATGTCCGGCTGCAACGCGGTCACGTTCATGCCCGCCCCGACGATATCAAACCCCATCTTCTCCAGTTGAGAGACCTGGTTCTTGCGATCTTCATCGTCGGCGGAAACCACAAGCGCCAGAGACTTGTTGCCCATGCGCACCGCAGAGGCGAGGATCGGCACCACGCTGCCGTCGCCGTTGAAGGTCTTCTGCGGCAGCGAGCGGCCGAGCGTCAGCGCGCCTTCGTACTGCACGCGGCGGTCAGGGAAGTTCAACGCCTCAAGCAGCGGCTGCCGGCCTTCGCCACGGGAAAAGAGATTTGCCCCGCCGGTCGTCTTGGACAGCGCGGTAATGGCATCGCGAACCAGTGGCGTGTCAAGACGATCAATGCCCATGCCAAGCACGTTGAGGCACGTCTGCGTGCCAAAGACGGTGGCATAGAACTCGGGCGTGTACTTCAGCGATCCAAAGATCGCATCGCTGGCGCCTTCGGGCAAATCGTTCTCGCGCTTGAGGTTCGCGGCGACAAAGAGGTCGATTGCGGCAGTGTTGGCCGGGTCAAACCGCAGCGAGCGGGCCGCGATGCGCATCGCCATGACTTCGCTGTAGATGGCGGTGGGAATCGGCGTGGGGCTGAGCCCAGTGATGGTGCTGTAAGCCCACACGTTGTTCATCGGCTCGGTCGGGAAACCGATCAGCGACTCGTGGCCGTCGAAGTAATCGCGGGCCAGGTTGCTGTACAGCGTTGAAAGATTCGCCTCGACGCCGCCGACCGCGCGGAAGGCGCGCGCGGCCGCTTCGCGGGCGGGTCCATCGGCCTTTTCGTCCATGGACAAATCGCGCAGGTACGGCGCTGAACTGGGATACTTGATCATCGCCAGCACATCGCACGCCACGCGCTGGCTCACGCCGGTCATCTGCGGCAGGGCCTCGCACAGCGGGCCGACGACCGGGCCGCCGATCTGCACCAGCATGTCCTGGCAGACGAGTTTGAGTTGCTCATCGCGGCCCTCGGTAATCTGCTTGAGCAGTCCGGGCACGGCGTATTCCTTGGCGGCGATCAGCCGCGACTTGGCGAGCGTCTTTTGACGCAGCGTGCCGGTGAGCATGCCGATCGCCTGGTCAATGCGCTTGGGATCTCGGGCAAGGTCAAGCCGGCCCTGCTCAATTCGATGTGCAAGGTCCGAAGCCACGGGCTCAAGTTCAGGCACCATGTGCGCCCGCAGCATGGCGTCGTCAAACCGCTTGGGAGAGCCGATGGTGTCATCCAGCAGTGTCGCGAGTTCAGCGTTGGAAATGCCCGATTGAATCAGGGCTTGCGCGCTGGCGGCGGCAAGTTCAACGTTTGCGATGATCGTGTAGTGAATGAAGTCG
>CAMPIL010000266.1 GCA_946886375.1 uncultured Phycisphaerales bacterium | reverse complement strand
CCATCAACGCCCCGGCGCCCGCCGCGCAACCATCGGCCCGCTCCGTCACGCTCGGCACGCACGATTCCTCATCCCCGCCCGCGTTGCGCGATGACGTCGATGTTGATTTGCCCGCTCCTCTGGTCAACGAAGTGGGAGATGATCGCTTCACCATTCAGCCCGGCGACCGTGTGCTGCTGATTGTGGAGAACGACTTGGGCTTCGCGAAGTTCCTGCTCGAGGCGGCCCGCGAAAGCGGATTCAAGGGGCTGGTGACTTCGATGGGCGCCGCCGCGCTCGCCATGACGCGGGAATACAAGCCCGACGCCATCACGTTGGACATCTTCCTGCCCGACATCGAAGGCTGGCGCGTGCTGGACCGCTTGAAGAACGACATCCAGACCCGTCACATTCCGATATGCGTGATCTCGACCGACGAATCGCGAAGCCGCGCGCTGCAGAAGGGCGCCGCCGCGTTCGTGGCCAAGCCCATCCAAAGCCGCGACCTCATCGACGCACTGCTCGACAGCCTGTACGAACACCTCCGCGCCTCCAGCCAATCCGCAACGGCGCAGCCGCGGCGGCTCCTGGTCGTTGAACCCGATGACCAGCGCCGGAAGGAACTCCGCGAAGAACTTGCAATCGCCGGCGTCGAATTGACCTTTGTCGAAACCGGACGCGGCGCGGCATGCGCGCTGGAGGAGCAGACGTTCGACTGCGTGGTGATCAATCCCTCCGCAGCCGACCTGGTTCCCGCCGCCATCGCCGAACAGCTGTCGCATCAGTGTGCGTTCTGGCACGTTCCGGTGATTGTGTACGGTCCAGAGCCGGTGTCGGACTACGGCGACAGTCCCGCGCTGCGTTTCCAGGATTCGTGGAAGGGCTTCGCCGACTTCGCCGCCCTGCATCGCGCCGCATCGCCGCGGCGGCTGCTGGACTATTGCACGCTCTTCCTGCATCGGCCCGTCAACGCGCTCAGCGAATCGCAGCGTCAGATCCTGCAGGAACTGCACGAATCCGACAAGTTGCTCGCCGGCAGAAAGGTTCTCATCGTCGATGACGACGTGCGCAACATTTTCGCGCTGGCGACCGTGCTGGAGGAGCACGACATGGTCATCTCCTCCGCCGACAACGGCCGCACCGCCGTGCAGATGCTGCAGGACAACGCCGACATCGACATCGTCCTGATGGACATCATGATGCCGGAGATGGATGGCATTGACACCATGCGCGAAATTCGCAAACATCCTCACCTGCGAAATCTGCCCATCATCGCCGTGACCGCCAAGGCAATGAAGGGCGATCGTGAAAAGTGCATTGAAGCAGGCGCGTGGGATTACCTGGCCAAGCCCGTTGAAACCGAGCAACTTCTGTCTGTGCTTCGCGCATGGCTGCACCGATGATTCGACGGAAGCGAAGGCCCCGGCGCGGTTCCGCAACGCATGTGCCCTCGCATCCATCCTCGCATGACTGACAAAGTAAAAATCCTCGTCGTCGATGATTTGCCGGAAAAGCTTCTGGTCTATCAATCGATCCTGGAGGACGCGGGACAGGATCTTGTGCTCGCGCGCTCGTCGACTGAAGCGCTCAAGCACCTGCTGCAGGACGATTTCGCCGTCATCCTGCTTGACGTCAACATGCCGGAAATGGACGGTTTTGAAACCGCGGCGACGATCCGCACCCGCAAGCGGTGCGCCCACACACCCATCATCTTCATCACCGCCTACGTGGATGATCTGTACGAGATGAAGGGCTACGCGCACGGCGCGGTGGATTACATCCTCGCGCCGGTCAACCCTGATGTGCTGCGCACCAAGGTTCGCGTGTTCGTGGAACTCTTCCGCCAGCAGAAGGCCGTCAGCGGCCAGTTGTCGGCGGTGAGCCATCAATACTCGGAACTGCGCACCCAGCACACGGAACTGCTGCAGGTGCTGGAAACCGCGACGGATTTCGTCGGGCGCGCCGATGGGCAGGGAAATCTCGTCTGGATCAATCCCGCCGGCCGGCGCATGTTGAACCTGAACGGAACCGAGCCCGGCCCCGTCCTGTTCACCGAGGGCGCGCTGGACGTCGCGAGACGTGACGGCGTGTGGTTCGGCGAAACCACGCTGCCCGCGCCGCCGGGCGATCCGCGGGCATCTCCGCTTCCCATGTCCCAAGTCATCCTGGCGCACAAGAACAGCCACGGCACGGTGGAATCGTTCTCGATCATCTCGCGCGACATCAGCGAACGAAAGCGCGTCGAGGCCGAGCTCGATCGCCATCGCCAGCAACTGGAAGACCTGGTCCGCCAGCGCACCGTTGAACTTGAAGCGTCTTACGAGCGCCTGCGATTGACCGACCGCCTGGCGTCCATCGGCACGCTCGCGGCGGGGCTGGGCCACGATATGGGCAACCTGCTGCTCCCCGTGCGCATGCGCCTGGATGCGCTGGAAACGGCAGTCGGCGGCTGGGCCGACGGGAATCGCAGCGACGCAGCGCCGGGCGTTGCCAACGGCGAGCAGTTTCTCGCCGACATCGCGGCGATTCGAACCGCATGCGAATACCTCAATCGTTTGAGCAAGGGGCTGCGATTGTTCGCGCTTGATCCCGAGCAGTCCGGATCGAGCGAACAGACCGATCTGAACAAGTGGTGGGCCGAGGTGGAATCGTTCCTGCGCAACAGCCTGCCCAAGACCGTGACGCTGGAAACCAACCTCGGAAATGAGAGCAATGTGCTGCCGCGCCTGGCGATGCCGCCGCACACCTTCACGCAGATCGTGTACAACCTGGTGCAGAACGCAGGCGACGCACTGCGCGACCGCGAGACCGGACGGGTCGTGGTCAGTGCGGCGATTTCAGCGCACGATCGCACGCAGATCATCGTCTGCGTGAACGATGACGGCCCAGGCATGGACGAACAGGTGAAATTGCGCTGTCTGGAACCGTTCTTCACCACTAAGCCCCGGCGCATTTCCACCGGTCTTGGATTAGCGCTGGTCCACGGCGCGGTGTCTCACGCCGGGGGGACTGTTGAAATCGAATCGGAATTGAACTGCGGCACGACCTTCCGCATCACGCTGCCGGCTGCGCCTCAACCGGCGCAGCGCACGCCTGCGGATACCGACGCCGCCGTCGCGTGTGTCAACCTGCGCGATCCGCGCATTCGCGCGTATGTCACGTCACTGCTCCGGGGATTCGGCTTCTGCGTGAACGGCGAACCGTGGATGCAGGGCGCCAGCGCACGGCTGCTGATCATCGACAGCCCCAATGGCAAATGGCCCGACATCAAAAAGTTCCTCAACGGCGATGACAATCGGCGCGCCATCATCTTCGGCGAGACGCCGGAAACCGGCGGGCTGGCGAAGGTGTCCTGCCTGGAAGCCTCGTCCACGCCGTCGCAAATCCGCACTGTCCTGCGTGAGGCTGTATCCGTATGACCTCCCGTACACCACATTCCCCTGGAACCTACACCATGAAAAGCCAGCCAACCCGAGTCATGTGCGTTGACGACAACCAACTCGTCGCCGATGCCCTCCAGCGCCGCGTGGACATGGACAGCCGTTTTGAATGGGCCGGCTGGGTGGCCCGCACGCATGAACTGGCCGATCACGTCACGCGCGCAAAGCCCAATGTGCTGCTGCTGGACATCGACATGCCCGGCCCTGATCCCTTCGCCAAGGTGCAAGAGATAAGTCGATCGTTTCCCGATCTGCGGGTGCTGATGTTCAGCGCGTACATCAATCTGGATTTCATCGATCGCGCTGTGGCATCCGGAGCCTGGGGCTACGTCAGCAAGAACGAGAGCATGCACGAGGTGCTCGACGCCATCGCCCGGGCCGCGGCGGGGGAGTTCGTCTTCACCACTGAAATCCTCGCCAGCCAGCAGATCAAGACCTGAGCCATCCCCAGGCGGCACGCTCATTCACGGTACATCGCCGGCGGGGTGGTGGAATGCAGTGAGCGATTCTTATCCACGATTGCGATCAGAATGATCACGTACGCAGCCAGCCGGATCAGGTAGATGATGGTCTGGCTTTCGTCGGGGTTGTCGCCGCGCAGCACGAACCAGGTCAGCAGAAGGCGGTTGATCGCCATGATGAAGAACGAGAAGGAGAACATCAGGAACAGCCGATCGTGCGTGCGCGCCCAGAACTTGAGGAAGCACAAGCCCGCCACGCAGAATGACATCATGATCGCGCCGTCCAAAAAGATCTTCATGCGTCGCTCCTGAATCTACTCGCTGTCCCAGACCACGCCGTACAAAAGCACGCACATGCCCAGCAGCGCGGGAATGGTTCGTGCCATGGACAGTTCAATGTGTGAAAAGAGCATCAGATCGAAGATGAGCCCCAGATTGTTCAACGTCAGGCCCAGGAAGCCCAGGCCGCTCCACAGCAGGATGCGGACTCGCGTCTTGTGATACGCGCGCAGCAACAGCAGCGAAACGACCGCGCTGGTGAGGAAGCACAGGATGTACACGGCTTCAGCGATTGTCGGACTCCTTTGAAGCGCGCAGTTTGAAGGCGTCTGCAAAAGCCTGAATGCCTTTCTGCGGCTTGCCATAGATCAATTCAATCACGCTCACCCGATGCAGCAGGTACGCCTGCGCCACCGTTGTGACGGCTTGCTCGAGTTCTTCCGAGCGCGGGCTGTAACGGAATTCGTTTTGCCCGGAAGAACGTGCCTGATTGCCCGCCGCCTGGGTTCCTGGCGATGTGCTCAGAAAGCCGTGCTGACACAGGTAAGCCATCTGCGCATCAACCCACGCCGGATCGACCCGAAGTTCGCGGCTGAGCGCATCGATCGACCAAGACCGGTCCGCCGTGGTGCGCAGCAGCAACAGCAGTTCCAGTTGGGCCACTGAGTCAATGTACTCAGCGATGAACCGCCGAGCATCCTCCAAGGCCGTCCGGGAAGGCATATACCCCGTTATAGTCACATCCCCCGGTTCTTTGCGTAGGGACTTCAACCTAATGACGTACACCGCCGCTCGCCGTTCCGGGGCGAACCCAATTTGTCATTCGATTCCACGGGTTCCGGTCGATGCGGCGACCTGCACACCTGGCGACAGGCCTGCGCTCCTTCGGGACAGGATGATGGTCGCCCCGCACTCGGTGCATCGCTCATTCGTGCCGACTGGACATGCCCAGTGAGGCTGT
>CAMPIL010000265.1 GCA_946886375.1 uncultured Phycisphaerales bacterium | reverse complement strand
ATGTTCTGCTGAGCCAGCCTTTGCATGAGTCAGTCTCCAGGAAAACCAGACGCGACAAAGCCTGAATGTGCAGCACGGGTTCGCGGCAGGAACCGCGCGGGCCGGCACGCCGCGATGCGCTTGCGAACAGGCATGCGGGCGTTTTCACTATATCGCCGCCGCTTCCAATGACCAACCGCGTCACACGCCTTGCCCCCTCTCCCACCGGCACCCTGCATCTGGGCAACGCGCGAACTTTTTTGGTGAACTGGGCCTTGGCCCGCGCTTCAAACTGGCGAATCGTCATGCGAATTGAGGATTTGGACCGCCAGCGCGTGCGATCGGGCGCCGCTGAGTCCTTGCTGAACACCCTCACCTGGCTCGAAATCGACTTTGATGACGGGCCCTGCTGGCAATCCGCCGATTGCGATCCCTATCGGCATGCGATGAGGAACTTGACTGATTCGCGTGTGATTTACCAGTGTTCGCTCACGCGGAGCGAAATTCAGCATGCCGCGTCGGCCCCGCACGCCGATGAAGGTGAACTTCGCTTCCCGCCGCATCTGCGCCCGGCCGACCCCGATCGTTACCAACTCACGCGCGAAGACGCCAACTATCGATTCATCGTGCCGCAATGCGCTGTGACGATTGACGATCAATGCGCCGGCCGGCATGTCTTCAAACCCTGCGAGGAAGTCGGCGACTTCATCGTCTGGACGAAACTCGGCGTGCCCGCCTATCAACTCGCCGTGGTGGTCGACGATGCCCGACAAGGGGTCACGGATGTTGTTCGCGGCGATGATCTTCTGGCCTCTGCTGCAAGACAGAGTCTGATCTACCGCGCGTTGCGATTGTCCGAGCCCCGGTGGTGGCACCTGCCGCTGGTGCTTGGCCCCGACGGCCGCCGCCTAGCCAAGCGTCACGGCGACACGCACGTGGAGACCTACCGCGCCGCGGGCGTTCGGCCGCAACGCGTGATTGGTTTGCTCGCAAAGTGGTGCAACGCCTGCGATGAGTGCGTGGAAATGTCAGCCGGGGACTTCCTGCGCGCCTTCCGCATCGATAGGCTATCCAAGTCGCCAGTGACGTTTACCCAGGAAGATCACCAATGGCTGTTGCAAGGAACCTGACGCTGGCGCTCGCGCTGGTCACGCTTGCGTGCCTTCTCGCATGGTACGCCGGATGCAATCGCGCGCCGGCTTCGAGTTCCGGCAACATGAAAACCATCAGCGTCGTTATCGGCGGAGAAACCTTTGAATTGGAACCCGCCGTTGATGAACAGTCGCGACAACGCGGCCTGATGTTGCGCACCAACATACCGGACCAGGGCGGCATGCTCTTCGTGTTTCCGGACAAGGAAATCCAAGTCCAGCATTTCTGGATGGGACATTGCCTTGTCGACATGGACATCATTTACCTCGATTCCCATGGCCGCATCACGGCGACGCATCGCATGAAGGCCGAACCGCCGCAGCGGCCCGATGAATCCGACGCCGAATACGACCGCCGCATGCGCCGCTACTCGAGCGCATATCCGGCACAATTTGCCATCGAACTCAAGGCGGGTTCGCTGGATCGATTGAACCTGAAAGTCGAGGACCGCATCCCGCTGGACCTCGATCGCCTCAAGGCGATGACCCGCTAGGCCGATGACCCGTTGAGCGAGGCGCGATTGTGGCGCGCGGTGCGAACTGCGCAACGGGAGATGGCATCCAGGCGGGAGCCCAGGCGGAATGAGCGGCTGGAAAGTCTTGATCGTGGCGTTAGGCGACCATGCGGAGCGCGCGGAGCAGGCATGCCGCAGGCTCGCGCAGTCATGGTCCGGCTCTGGCTCACCCACCTTTGCGATGACGCACGCGGACAACCTGCAGAAGGAGCAGATCGCCAAGGCCGACGCCCTGCTGCTGTTCGCCGACGAAACCTTCACGCAATCGGCCACGCTCTGGCTGTTCGACATGATTGAAGAAGCAGGTTCGCCACTGATCGTGCTATTGAACCGCACGCTCGCGTCCGGCAACTTCTACGACCACGCCGGCGCGCTCGTTGAAACATGGGACGTCCCCGATGACCGGCTCTCCGCGCTGCTGCAGGGCATCATTCATCGGCAGCAGGAAGTGAAACGCCTGAAATCAGAGGCATCGCTCACCCAGCGCTTTCAAGGTGGGCTCAAGGGACAGATCGCCAAGATGCACGAAGAACTGCAACTGGCGGCGATCGTGCAGCGGGAATTCCTGCCGCGCGACACGCCCTCGATGCACGGCGTGGAATTCGCCGCAA
The DNA here is from genome assembly GCA_946886375.1 of uncultured Phycisphaerales bacterium. The sequence goes on along the minus strand of CAMPIL010000265.1, from coordinate 2,887 downwards.
TGTGGCGCCCGACCAACTACGTCTCCGGCGACATCTACGATCTCATCCGCCTCGATGAAGACCACGCCGGCGTGTTCATCGCGGACGCCGTGGGCCACGGCGTTCCCGCCGCGCTCATGACCATGGTCATCTGCCGCTCGCTGGTGACCAAGGAAATCAGCGGCAACACGTACCGCATCATCACGCCTTCGGAAGTGCTGTCGCATCTCAACGGCGAGATGATCCGGCGCCAAGGCCGCACGACGCGCTTCGCCACGGCCGTGTACGCGGTGGTGAATTGTCGCCAGCGAACCGTCCAACTCGCCGGCGCCGGCCACCCGCCGCCGGTGCGGCTTTGTCGGAATGGCTCCTCGCAGACATTGGAAACCCAGGGCGGCTTGCTCGGCGTGTTCCCGGATGAACACTACGACCAAATCGAATTCACTCTTGATGTTGGCGATCGGCTGCTGTTCTACACCGACGGCTTCGAGCAGGCGTTTCCCGAAACCGCCGCCGATGTCCACCGCCGCCGCGTGCCTTCCACGCAATACCGCAACGAGTTCGATCGCCTGAGTCAACTTCCAACAGCCGCAGAGATGATCGAAACGATCAGTCGCAGACTGGACGACCAGGCCGGATCGCTCCATCAGATCGACGACCTGACCATGGTCTGCATGCACGCGGGCGCGCTGATGCAGCCCGACGGCTGCGGCGATGAGGTCGAAGACTCTGTCGCAGCCGGCGGTGGCGCGGGGCGCTTGCGTTTGGCGTCCTAAAGCCGCAGTTCGGGCCACCTTTCACGCCCGCCGAAGTTTCGCGGCCGCTGGACGCACTGTAATCTTTCATCGCGATGTTCGTTATCTGCAATAGTGGCGGAACGTGCCACGGTTGCGCTGCGCCTTGCGGGCAGTGAGATGCAACAGACCGGCTGTGATCTTCACCGGATGAATCACCCATGAAATCGACCCGAATGTTCGTCCTTGTGTGTGCGGCGTTGGCCTTGTCGGGGTTTTTCGCGTCCGTGAGTGTTTCGCGCGCCCAGCCGCCCGCGGGTTACAGCGAATTGAAATCGCAAGCCGAGCAATACTATCGCGAACATTCGTACGCGAAGGCCCATGCTCTCTACCAGCAGGCAAAGGCCTTGGCGCTGGACGCGCGCGACATGCGCTGGGTTGATTTTCGACTTGCCGATACGCAATGGCGGGCCCAGGCGAACACGCAAACCGCGGACTCTACTGTGTTCGACGCCGCACGCGAACAACTGGAATTCCTCGTCAACCAGATCAAGCGCGCAGAAGATCGCGACCCTGTGTGGGCCGACGCCAGCGAATCGCTCGGCGATTTCTGGTGGGAGCGACACGATGCCCAGGACTGGAATCGCGCCTGGCCCCATTACCAGAACGCACTGGATTGGTGGGCCGGTTCAAGCGACTTCGACATCGCGCGCGAGCGCTACCTCAGCATCGTCTGGCGAATCACGCAGCCGCCGTGGATGGACCGCGCCTACGGCCAACACTTCTGGGCTGTGCCCATCGAAGTGCTGGACAACGCGCTGAAGATCGCCATCGAGCGCAATGACAAGGCCCGCGCCCATTTCCTTCTCGCAATGACGCTACGGAATCGCAGTGGAGAATGGCGCGATCAACTGCGCATCGCTGACGAGTTTGAAGCCGCGATCATCGCAGGCAAGGCTGTTGATTGGTACGACGATGCGCTCTTCGCCTACGGCCAGTGGCTGATGAATGAAGGCAAGCCCACGCTGCTGGAGAACGGCCAGTGGACGCGCCAACAGGATTTCGTGGGCGCGGTCGCCCTGTTCAAACGATTGGTGCGCGAGTTCCGCAAGGGCGAATCCCGCCACTACGACAACGCCCTGGCGGCGATCAGGAGCATGACCGAACCGACAGTCGAAGTCGCAGTTTCCAACATTTTTCTTCCCGGTTCCGAGAATCAGTTCCACCTGAGTTGGCGCAACGTGCAGCAGATCGAACTGAAGCTGCACCGGGTGAATCTTGCGCGCGACATCAAGATCGCCAAGGCCGACAACGGGCCCAGCCAGTGGCAGAACCAGATCGACCTCACCGCAGCGGAGAAGATTCGATCCTGGACGAAAGATACAGAGGACAAGGGTGATTACAAGCCCGGCCAAGCTCTTGAACGAATCGATCCGCTACTGCCATCGGGCAGTTACGTGATCACCGCCAGTGCCGGCGGAAAGACCGCGCAGGCTGTGATCCTCGTCAGCGATGCCGCGGTGATTCTCAAGGCTGTGGGTGATCGCGCGCTCGCGTTTACCTGCGATGCCTTGAACAGCGCGCCTATTCCCAATGCAACGGTGAAGGTGTGGCGGTTTGTCTACACCAAGCAGCGCTGGACGGTGGCCGACGCGACCAAGCAGACCAATGAAAGCGGCCTGTGCGAATTCGACAAGACCGATTTTCCCGCCGCCGATGACGCCAGCAACATTCAGTACCTTGCCGCAATGGTCAGCGACGATCGAGAGGCCGTTGCGACGACGTACTCAGGCGGGTCGCCTTCGTTCGCCAACGACTGGCGCATTTATGCGTTCACCGATCGGCCCGCGTATCGCCCGGGCGAAACCGTGCAGTGGAAACTCATCGCCCGCGCGCCTTCATCCAACGGCTTCACCACGCCTGCCAACGAATCGCTGACCTATGAAATCACCGACCCGCGCGGCTCCAAGGTCATCGACAGCGTTGCGCAACTCAACGCCTTCGGCGGCGCGTGGGGCGAACTGCCGCTCACGTCATCCATGCCGCTGGGCGAATACCGCGTCACCTATTGGCGCGATGCCAATCGCAACCATCAAGTCGGCGCTGCGACTTTGTTCCGCCTTGAGGAATTCAAACTTCCCGAGTTTCAGGTCACGGTCAAGACACCTGAAGAC
>CAMPIL010000264.1 GCA_946886375.1 uncultured Phycisphaerales bacterium | reverse complement strand
TCGTCCGCCCGCGTGATTTCATGATGAAACTGCAATTCCTCGGCGCTAATCGGCAGGTCACAGGCTCGCGCTATCTGCTGGACGTAGGCGGATTGCGGCTGATGATCGACTGCGGCCTGTTCCAGGAGCGGCCGTTTCTTTCGCGCAATTGGGATCCTTCGCCCGTCGATCCCTCGACCATCGATGCGCTGCTGCTCACGCACGCGCACCTTGATCATTGCGGCTTGATTCCCAAACTCGTGCGCGAGGGATTCTCCAACCCCATTCTCTGCACCGGCGCGTCCATTGATCTGGCGCGGCTGGTGCTGGTGGATTCCGCAAAAATTCAGGAGGAAGACGCCGCGTACAAGAAACGCCGGCATGAGCGCGAGCGACGGACGGGGCCTTACCTGCCTGTTCCGCTTTATACGGCCGATGACGCGCAGGCAGCCTTCAAGTTGTTCAAGGCAATTGAATACAACAAGCCGCTTGCGCTGAACGACCGCGTCACAGTCGAATATCTTGAGGCGGGTCACATCCTTGGCTCGGCGATGATCCGGATCACGGTGCGCGAGGGCGGGCAGAATCGGACGATCCTTTTCTCCGGCGACATCGGACTGTGGCACAAGCCGCTCATCCGCGATCCGGCCATCGTGACCAACGCCGACGTGGTGATCATGGAGTCAACCTACGGCAATCGCGAGCACGATGTGCCTGAGCGGATCGACGACCAACTGGCTCGTATCGTGACCTCCACCGCGAAGCGCGGCGGCAACGTGGTGATTCCCACCTTCGCCATCGACCGTGCGCAGGAAATGATCTACCACTTCAGCAAACTTGTGCGCGAGAATCGCATGCCGCAACTGGCGATTTACCTGGACAGTCCGATGGCGGTGGACGCGACGCGGATTTTTCAGCGGTACGATTCGCTGCTGGATGCCGACACCGCCGCCATGCTGCACGCGGGGCACAATCCGTTCCGGTTTCCCGGGCTGAAACTGGTGCAGACGGTGGAGGAATCGCGTGCGATCAACACCGCCAACATGCCGCGCATCATCATGGCCGGGGCGGGCATGTGCACGGGCGGACGCATCAAGCACCACCTGTCACAGAACATCTCGCGATCCGAATGCACGATTCTTTTTGTGGGATATCAAGCGCAGGGCACGCTGGGGCGCGAAATCCTGGACGGCCAGCCGCAGGTGCGCATCCACGGCCGCTTTCATCAGGTCAAAGCGAAAATCGAACGGCTCGACGGCATCTCCGCCCACGCCGACCGCAAAACCCTGCTGTTCTGGCTGGGCAAATTCCAGTCGCCGCCCACGCGCCTGTTCCTGACGCACGGCGAGGAATCGGCGGCGCTTGCGTTGCAATCTGCAATCACCCAGCAACCCGGTTGGAATGTTGACGTGCCGGAGTATCAGCAGAGCGTTGATCTGCTCGCGATTCAGCGTTCTGCGGCCACCTGAAGCGATTCCCCGTAGTTGGCCGCCCACAATTTCGCTCAGTGTCGCTCAATGCCGGAGGAGGGAGTCGAACCCACACTCCTTTAAGGGGAACCGGATTTTGAATCCGGCGCGTCTGCCAATTCCGCCACTCCGGCCTGTTGGGTGCATCATAGTAGAAAGTCATGCGTTGAACATCCAATCCGGAGTTCATTCCCGGTTGAGCACGGCAGTCCTACACTTTGAGCCCTTGACGCCACAAGGGCCGCGGCGAGAAGCACTCAGAGGAGTTTTCAATGGGCGATCGCGTTCGGCAACAAGTCTCTTGGGCAACTTCGATCGGAATGGCGTGCGCATTGGCGATTCTCGCCACGGCACGCGCACCGTTGTCGATGGCCAATCCTCAACAGCACGCCGAACCGCAACATGGCGGCCACCAGCACCCACCTGCACCGCAAGGCCTGCTTGGCAAGCCGCCGCTGGAGTTCCGTCCGGAGGCGCTTGATTTCGGAACCGTCAGGCCAAACCAGCGGCTCAGTGGCATCGTGTATCTGCAGAACCTCGGCAGCAACTGGCTGAAAATCGCGTACGCAAAGCCGGATTGCTCGTGCACCACGATTCATCTGGCCAGCGACGTCATCGCGCCCGGGCAAAGCGTCGCGCTGGAGGCTGATTACCACAGCAACACCATCATGGGCGACAAGCAAGGCATGGTGCGCGTGCAAATTCAGGGCTATGACGAAATCGAATTGCCCGTCAAGGCATTCGTGACCATGCCCGTGCGCGCCACCCCGCCGTACATCTCCGCGCTCAAGGATGCCAGTGGAAAGCCGACGCTTACAGGCGAGTACGAAGTGCTGTCCAACGATGGCAAGCCGTTCCGCGTGCTGGCGGTGAACGGCGAGGCTCCGCAGTTCGTCGATTTCAATCCAGCCGCCGATCAGCCGCGCAACACCTATCGCCTGAAATGGGATTTCACCGGCTTCGACCCGAAATCGTGCAGGAACGCGCAAGGCAAGCGCTTGCCGGGCTGGGTGATCGTGGAAACCGATCGTTCAGACTGCCCGGTGTTTGATCTGGAGGTTCGTCACGATTGCAATCTGCGATCGCGAACGCTGCGCCGGACCGATACCTGGGTGATTCAGGAAAAGCGCGTCCTGCTCGGCGGAATCAAGGCGGGGCAGCCCACCGAGTTTGAAATCGTGATCAAGCGGTTTCCGAAAGTCATCAGCGATGAACTGCCGAAGATGGCCGTCTCGGAATCGCGAGATTTTTCGGTGGAGCTGGTCAAAATCGTGCCGACTGAAGAAGGCGCGGTGTGCACATTGCGGCTGACCCCGGCGCAGCAATTCACCGGGCTGATCGACGACACGCTGCGGGTGCATTCGGAACGGCAAAGTTCGATCCTGACGGTCATTGCTGCGGTGCAGTAAACTGTGCGGCGTGAGCCATCCAATTCCATCGACCTTCAGTTTTCGCCTGCGCTTCGTGTGGCTATCCGCGCTCATCGCGGTGTTTGCCTTCGCGCCAACGGCACTGGGCCAGACGACATCACAACCTGAAAAGACAGAAGCGCAGCCCGCCAGCGTGCCCGCAGCGCTTTCGCACGAGGAAATCGTCGCCCAGTGCGTGCAGCGTCTGCTCGACATGCAGGAAGGCGAACACACCGCCGAGTGGCCCTATGAGGGCGTGTATCGCGTGCGCGGCGAGATTCCCATCGGCTACCGCATCGGCGGGACAGGCATCTGTGGCATCGCGCTGCTTCGCGCTCCGGGATTTACCGACGACCAGCCGCGCCGGTCAGCGATCGTGCGAGCGGTGCATTTTGTCATCGATGCCGCGAAGCATCCGCTGATGAATCCAGAGTACGACGGCGGGTACGATGTGCGCGGCTGGGGCTACACCTACGGCCTGGCGTTTCTGCTGGAATGCAAGAACGCAAAAGCCGCCCCTGCGGAATTGGTCGATCCGGTTGAAGCGACAATCAAGTTTTTCATCGATGCCATCCAACGCACGGAAATTGCCAAGGTTGGCGGCTGGAATTACGCGCGGTCGCAAGGCCGAGATGCCGTGTCGCCGCCCTCGCCGTTCATGACCGCGCCCACGCTTCAGGTTTTGTTTGAAGCAAAGAAATCGGGCTACGAAGTTGATCACGAAGTGATCGAGCGGGGCCTGAGCGCGCTCGAACGAGGCCGCACGCCCACGGGGTCGTTTCGCTATTCAGGCGTGAACGGCGAGACGAGCCGCGAGGCCGTGCCAGGCGCGGTCGGCCGCATGCTCGCCGCCGAAACCACGCTGTATCTCGCCGGACGATCGAGCATCGCCAGCGTGCGCAGCGCGATCGATGCGTTCATCGTGCACTGGCAGTGGCTGGAACAGCGTCGCGCCAAGACCGGCACGCACATGGGGCCGTACAACATCGCGCCGTACTACTTTTACTACGCCCATTACCACGCCGCCCAGGCCGTGGAACTGCTTCCCGAACACGAGCGTGGCGAATATCGCCGCCGGATTCACGATTTGCTCATGTCCACGCGCTCGCCCGAAGGCACGTGGAACGATCGCGTGTTCAAGCGCACAGCGAACTACGGCACAGCGATGTCGATGATGGTGGTGATGATGCCCAACGCACCCGCGCCGGCCACCTGGGCCAAGCCGTGATCGCGGCCGCAGGCATGTGAGGAAGGCGGGGATGACGCACCGCCGCGTCCCCCCGTTCCGCACTCAACTCGCCACCGGGCGCACCTGCGCACTCGCGCCCCTCGTCACACCGTGCCGCAACCGATACACTTTCCGTCATGAACGTGTGCGTCATCATCACCGCAGCCGGCCGCAGCACGCGCTACAGCGACGGCCCCGCAGGCGGGGGCGTGGACAAACTCGCGCAGGACCTCGGCGGCCGATCGGTCCTGCTGCGCAGCGTTGAACTGTTCACGAAGCGCGAAGAAGTGCGCAGCATCATCGTCGCCGGCCCGCCCGATGAACTTGATGATTTCCGTGCCAAGCACGGTCCGGCTCTGGGCTTTCACGGGGCCCGCATCGTTGCCGGCGGGCGCGAGCATCGCTGGCAAACCGTGCGCAACGCGCTGAACGATCCCGACGGCGTTCCCGCCGAGACCACCCATGTGGCCGTGCACGACGCCGCACGCCCGGGCGCCGCCAACGACCTGCTCGATCGCGTCTTCCAGGCCGCGACAAAACTTGCCGCCGTCATTCCCGTCGTGCCCATCAACGCCACCGTAAAGCGCGTGAGCGATGAATCGGTCGACGTCGGCGGGCGCGATGACGATGCGATCGCCGACTTGATCCTGGGCGAGGCGGGGAAAGTTTCCGTTCCTGCCCGACGCGTCGTGCAGACGATTGATCGCACTGGATTGGTCGAAGTGCAGACGCCGCAGGTGTTCGAGATCAACCTGCTCCGCCGCGCGTACGCGCAGGCCAATTTGGAAGGCGCGACCGATGACGCCGAGTTGGTCGAGCGTCTGGGCGAACCGGTGTACACCGTGGAAGGCGACGTGCGGAACCTGAAGATCACGCGGCCGGCCGATCTGAAACTGATGAGAGCGATTCTCGGCGTCCCGCCGCCCGCAGAGCGGCCCGTGCACAAGCGGTTCTGATCCGCGATCTTGACCAGCCCGGCGGTCCGGCTACACTCCCAGTCCACGCCTCGTTAGCTCAGTTGGTAGAGCAGCTGACTCTTAATCAGCGGGTCCAAGGTTCGAGTCC
>CAMPIL010000263.1 GCA_946886375.1 uncultured Phycisphaerales bacterium | reverse complement strand
TCATAATACTGACGGCGCTTGATTTCCTTCGTGAGACCTTCCTTCTCGCAGAGTTTCTTGAAACGACGAAGCATCTGCGCGACGGACTCGCCATGCCTTGCTTTGATGCGGATTGCCATAAACCGGGGTGCCTGCCTTCCTGAACTTCGGGTGTGGGAAAAGAGCCGCGCATTAAAGCGGGAAAGCCCCCATTTGGCAAGGGGTCGGGTGTTTTGCTCAGGGGCGAAAAAACGCGGAAAACCAGCCTTCAAGGCCCATCCTATGCTTTTCTGCATCAGCCCAGGCCTCGCGATGCTTCCGCCCATGCCCATCCTCATTGACACCTACAACGTGCTTCAAACCGTTGGCGTACTGCCTCCTGAACTCGCGGGGTTGGATATCCCGGGCCTGATCCAACTGCTGGCCTCCAGCCGCTATCGCGATGAACGGGCCACATTGGTCTGCGATGGAGTGCCCAAGGCAGCCGGCGAAACATTGCTGGTTGTGCGGCTGGGCTCGGCGACGGTGCGCTACTCCGGCCACGGCCGAACCGCCGACGACCTGATCGATCAGATCATCCGCGCCTCCACCGCGCCGCGCCGGCTGGTGGTGGTTTCCTCCGATCACGCGGTGCTGCGAAGCGCAAGAAAACGCAGAAGCAAGGCGATTACATCGCAGGAGTTTCTACAGGAACTGGCCAACGATGCGGGGAAGTCCACAGCCGCGACATCGCCACGAAAACCCAAGGGCCAGATGAGCGATGAACAGGTTGATCGATGGGTAGACGTATTCAAACTGGATGATCAGACGCTGGCGATTCCGTCGGGTCGCCGGATGCGCCCAGCGGTGGAGAATGAACCCGATGCCCCCGCGCCCAACGAGAATACTACTGAGCCAAAAGCTCCGCCGCCGCACACCATCAAGCGACTTCGTCGCGGCGAAGGCCTGCCGGAGGATTTAGTCGAACAGGCCGAACGCATGTGGGAGCGCGAGCACAAGGCGCAGGAGCCGCCGCTCTCGGATCAGGAACCTCCATCTGAGCCGCGCAGGCCAGCGGTTTAATCGAGTTTGTCGTGATTGGACGGCGGCTGCTTGTCGTTACAATCCAAGTCAATGTCTGCCGCGAGGATGAACGCAACATCGGCCGTCCAATCTGCAGCGCTGATTGCGTTCAGCGCCGTCGCCACGCTCGCTGGCTGCATGGATCAGCAGCCACAATCACAAACTCCATCGAGCGCCGCCAGCAACGCGCCGCAACCAAGCAGCGATGCCGATTACGTCATTGGCGTCGCACCGGATGACGCGGAGATGAACGCCGCGATCGCGCAAGCCCGCGCCACCGCCGAGGACGCACGCATCCGGTTTGCCGCAGCATCCCGCAAGGATCGCGACCGCTGGTCGGTCAAGTGGGCCTCACCCACGGTTGATGATGACGTCGAGCATATCTGGGTCAGCCCCATCAACTGGTCGCCATTCCGCGTTGAGGGCTGGCTTGCGTCTGAGCCGGTGCAAGAATTGGCCTGCGGCAAGAAGTTCGGTGAGATTGTCAGTTTCCCGATCGAGGAACTCTCCGATTGGGTCTGCTTCACCGGCCCAACTCCTGAACCTGACATGGATGGCCCGTTCGAAGGCGGATACACCATGAAAGTGCTGCGGAATCGCATGAATCAGCCGTAGGTGCGATGCGGAATCAGGGAAACAGCCGCTGTGTCTTCCACTGGTCCGGGCGATGAGGCTGCGGCGTGTAAATGATGCGGTCGTGCAGCCGAAAGACATGCCCCTGCCAGAACTCGATGACGTTCAGGCTCACGCGGTAACCGCCCCAATGCGGCGGACGGGGAACCGGCTGGCCTTCAAAACGCTTTTCGAACTCGGCCACAACAGTCTCAAGTTGGGCTCGGTCTTGCGCGGGCTGCGACTGCTGACTGGCCCACGCGCCAATCTGGCTGGCGCGGGCCCGGGTGGCAAAATAGGCGTCCGACTCGTCTTCGCTGGTCCGAGCCACATCGCCTTCGATGCGGGCCTGGCGGTTCAGCGCATCCCAATGAAACAGCAACGCGGCACGCGGGTGGGCCTTCAGCGCTTCGCCCTTGCGGCTGTAACGGTTGGTAAAGAATACCGCACCCCGACGATCCAGACCCTTCAGCAACACGATGCGGCACGACGGCACGCCGTTGGAATCCACCGTCGCCAGCGCCATGGCATTGGGATTCGGCAGGCCGGTCTGGCTCGCCTCTTCAATCCACTGTTTCAGCAATGCGATGGGATCGGCGGGTGGATGATCGAAGTCCATGAATGCAAACCCTTGAGAATGGCTCAGACAGTGATGCGTCCAGCGCGTGCAACGCAACCACTATAAGCAATCGAGATCGGATGCAGTTGCCGAGACCGCCTGCGCGATGCCATGCACAACTCCGCCGCAAGGCCGGGGGATTCTCCCTAATCCTCAGGTCGTATTCCGATGCATTTGGCCTCGTTTTCGCTTTCGCCTGCGCAGCGGTCGCGATAATGATGCAGACGCAACTCAATTGGAAGGAAGGTGCCCAAGGTGATGGTGCGACAATGCGGATACCTCATCCGTGAGGCGGAACCGGCGGAATGGCAGGACATGCTGCGGGAGTTTCCTTCCCACAGCGTGTTCCACACCCTTCCCTGGCTGGAGACTATTCGGTCCGTTCACGGAGCGCAGGTGCGCCTCATGTGTGCTCAGACCGACACCGACGGCCGCTGCGCTGCGGTGTGGCCGGTGCTGACCACCCGCAAAGGCCCGCTGCGCGTGGCTGGCTCGCCCCTGCCCAGTTGGAGCACTGCCTACCTTGGTCCGCTGTTCAACTGCAACGGCGATGTGAACAGAGTGCTGGACACGTTCCTCAAGCACGAACTGTTTCGCAAAAGCGCGTACTTCGCCTGCAAAGTGCTGAACACGGGAGTGCCAGTCGATCTGTCTCCGCACGGCTTCGAGTCGGTGCTTGAATTCGAGACCTACTGCCTGGATTTGACCCTGCCGCGCGAAACGCTGTGGACCAATCTCAAAAGCGAATGCCGCACGCGCATCCGCAAGGCCGAAAAACTCGGCATCACCGTGCGCAGCGAGAAAACCGCCGAATTCATCGACGAATACTGGACGATGACAATTGAGACCTTCACTTATCAGCAGATGCAGCCGCCGTTCCCACGGCAGTTCGTGGAGGAACTCTGGAAGCGACTGCGTGAGGGCGGGCGCATTCGCGTGCTGTCAGCCATCATGGATGGCCGCCGTATCGCCACGCTCGTCCTACCGTTCGACGAGCACACCATGTACTACTGGGCTGGGGCTTCCTATGGCAAGTACCGGGGCATTCCTGCGCACAATCTGCTGCATTGGGAGGCCATCTGCCTGGCCCAGGACCTTGGTTTGCAGAGATACGATTTCATCTCCACCTTGGGTGGGGCCGGCCGCTTCAAGAAGACCTTCGGCCCGCAGACCGTCACCATGGCCACGCACTGGGAACGATGCTCATCGCGGCTGGTCAAGGTGCTCAAGGATGGCTACGAACAATACCTGATGCGTCGGCAACGGATCAGCGCGATCGCGCCGCTGTGCGGTTCGCTCCTGCAGTTTGCCGCCTGAGCATTGCGACGCGTCAATGCTCCGCGCCCAGCCCAAAGATGTGCCAGTAGTCGCCGTGCTCGTGTCGATCCTGCCCGACGTGAAGCGGGTAGTCAATGCACTGCTCGCACAGCAAACAGTAGCCCAGCGACTGGATGACGCCGAGGCGCTCGGGCAACAGCCCTGAAACAAACACGCGTCCGCCGGGAACCAGCACGGTGCGCAGCGAAGCGTAGGCCTGATGGAAGCGCTCATCGGTCATGTGCCGCGTGACCCAGATATCCGTCACCGCGTCGAATTTCTGCTGGAAGTGCTCGAAACGGAACTCCGCATCCAACAGCAGCCGAGGCTTCTTTGCCGCCAGTCCGAACAGCCGCATTTCGTACGCGGCGAACGCCAACAGGCTGCGCAGGTGCCGATCGATGCCACAGTACCGACCCGCATCGAGCGCCTGAATGATCCATACGCCCACCCGGCCGGCGCCGCATCCAAGGTCCAGCACGCGGTGCGTCGGAGCCAACTCTTGTGACAGGAGAAACTCGGCCCGAAATCGGCCAATGATCCACGGCTGGGGATAAATGCGATGGTGCTCCTCATCGAGAAACTCCCCCAGCAGCACCGGACGGCAATCTGCGTTTGAATGGTTGCGACGGATCGCGGCCCGCGAGGCCGGGTCCCACTCCGAAACCGATCGAAAATCCGTTACGCAACCGCCCGCCGGCGTCTCAATGGGAACGCACAGCATCGAAGCATCCACCGGCTGCGCCTTGACGCGATTGACCGGTCGCAGGCCGGGAATCAGTTGCATCGTGTGTCGCAACAGCGACCGAGGATTGGACATGATGTGCGAGGAAACGTGCGAGGGTTGAACGCGCCGACCGCGCACGATCACAACGCGGCCGCTCGTCGCATCATACAAACCATTCACCATCTCGCAGCCCCGCGATGTTCAATGCAAATCAGCCACGTCACTCATCGCTGGGGCTTTCGGCATGCACCAGCCGCGGCTCGCTGACCGCGGGTTCGCGGAACTCCTGGGCTCGCGTGGGCGGCCGATCGGCGGGGAAGCCGCCCAGCGAAACCGGTTGACCGATGTTGGCCGAGTGGTACAGCGCCTCGATGATCCGCACATCGATCAGGCCTTCTTCACCAGAGGGCTCGGGATCCTCGCCGTTCATGATGCACTGCGAAAAGTAGGTCAGTTCCGGTGCAAACTGGTCATGCTTGCTGAACGTCTTCTGCCGCATCTTGCCGTTGAGAGTCAAATGGTGCTTGAGCGGCTTTGAGTAGTCGTATGCCGGCTCGACGCGCAGGTCGCCCTTGGTGCCCACCACGCGGTACTGCGAAACGTCGGCTGAACCGAAACTGGTGACGAAACTCGCCAGCCGGTCGCCGGGAAACCGCAAGATCGCCGCGGTCATTTCATCAACTTCTCGAAAGCGCGGATCGCTGTTGCTGACCGAAACCGCCGAGACTTCAACGGGCTCCGCCCGAAACAGGTATCGGGCCGCGTTGATGCAGTAGATGCCGATGTCATACAGGGTGCCGCCGCCGAGTTCGCGATCCAGACGGATGTCGCCATCCTTGACGTTCATCGTGAAGATCGAATCGAATAGGCGCACG
>CAMPIL010000262.1 GCA_946886375.1 uncultured Phycisphaerales bacterium | reverse complement strand
GAAGCACAAGCTTATTCAATTCACCAAGCATTCGAAACGCGCGATGAGCCAGTCGAACGTACTCGGCGAACATGGGTGGATCGAGCGACGCGGCATGATCCGGGCCTGAAGCAGCGCGATCGTAGGTGAGGTGCTTTTCCAACACGCACGCGCCGCTGGCGACCGCCAGCGCACCGCCGTCAATGCTCGCCGTGTGATCTGAATAGCCCAACGCCCGGACGCCCGCCGCGCGCATGGCTGCAAGGCCGCGCAGCGATGCGCTTTCATCCGGCGTCGGGTACGCGCTGACGCAATGCATGAACAGGTGCGGGCGATGGCTGAGCCATCCAGCCGCCTGCTTAATTTCATCAAGAGTGGACGCCCCCGCGCTCACCAGCAGCGGACGCCCGGTTGCTGCCAACGCATCAATCAGCGGGCGATTGATGATGTCAGGCGAAGCGGTTTTGTACGCATCCCAGTGCAGTTTCTCGGCCTGCCGCACCAGTTCAGCGGTGAAAACGGTGACAATGGCGTGCAGATCTGATTCATGTGCTGCGGCGACGATCGGCGACATCTGCGTGACGTTCAATTCCAGCCGCCGGAGCATCGCAAATGGATCGGCGTCTCCGGATTGAACCTGATACGCGGCGAATTTTGCCTCGCGGCTGAGCAGGCGATCGGTTTCAAACAATTGAAGTTTGATCGCATCTGCGCCGGCGTGCTTGGCCGCAGCGACCAAGTCCAGCGCACGGTCGACCGAACCATCGTGATTGACGCCGATCTCCGCGATGATGTACGGCGGGCGATCCGGCGCGATGTCTCGAGTGCCGATCTTCACAGATGCACTGTACTCGCGGAAAGGTCTCGATTGGATCGCAGCGACGCGGCGGCAACCTCAAAGTCCGCCGGCGTGTCCACGTCAATGACCGAACCCGCAGGCGACACGATGCCGCGACGATCCGCACCCAGAAACGCATGCGGCTGGCCTTCCACCACGTTGAACAGCGACTTTCGCGTGACCGCAATGACGCCGCCATCGGGCAGATACAGCGGGGGCAGATCCTGCCTGCGATAGATCGTGTTGGGCACGTGCTGTCTCACGCGCTGGTCGCCGTCCAGCGTCACCATCCAATAGGGGTGATTTTTTCCGACCTCTCCGTAGGATTGCACGCTGTCGGCTCCGGATGCAATGAGTTCCCTCACCGCACGATCGATCAGATCGTCCGGGCGCACCGGCACGTTGGCATACAGGATCACGACGATTGGATCATGCGAGTCGATTGCCTCAACTGCATGGCGCACTGCGCCGTCAACCGTGGCGTTGTCAGTGGCCAGCGCGGCGGGGCGGCGGATGACTTCAACACCCATGTCCTGCGCTGCATAGGCGATGGCGTCGCCGTCGGTTGAGACGACCACGCGATCAATGGTTGGTGCGCTCAGCGCGTCTTCGATGGTGTGGCAGATCATCGGCCGGCCGCCGATGGCGCGAGTGTTCTTGCCAGGCAGGCCTTTGCTTCCAGCGCGGCCGATGACAACAGCAATTGCCCGAGGATGATCAATTTGAGTCTTCATGATCGAAAATGGTGTTCAATTGGCGTTCTTTGAAGTCGCATCTTGCATTGATTTCCAGACTTCAGCGATCGATTGCCGCGACAGGTCTCCAGCGCTGCGCGTGCACGCCCAATCCTGCCAGTCAAGGGGTATCGTTCCATCCGAGAGGATCATCATGTCTCGCTTGGCGCGGTGGTCGAGCACACGTTGCGGTGTGACTGCGGGCGAGAGATCATCATCGCCATTCAAGTGCGAGCATCCTTCGATCACCGCGCAGCCGAGCATGTGCTGCCAGCGATCGAAGAAGGAATCAATGTCTTCATAGGTTTCCGAACATCGCTGCAGGTGCGGGACAATCCACGGCAGGGCGAAGGCCGCAGCTCCGGGATGATCGGTCAAACGCCGACGGTGGTTCAACAGATGTTCAATGTTCAGCAGCACATCCTTGAACCGATCGCATCCCATCATGACGATGTACGTCGCGGCCCGGTCGGCGTTCAGGTTGACGCTCACCACGTCGACATCGCACGCCAGCAGCCGATCGAGCGTCGCGCGATCGACGAGCAGGTCGGTGCGCACATGTACGCCACGAACTCCGGATTGCTTTGCGAGTTGAATGATCTCGTCGAACTGCGGATGAAGCAGGGGATCGCCGACGCCGTCGAGCGTGAGCGCGACGTCGCGTGATTCAAAGGCTGCGATTTCTGAGAAGATTCGCTTAGCCAATGGGATGGAAAGAAGCGGCCGGTCGATGCACCCGCGCGATTGTTTGCGGAATCGGCCGTTGCTGATTCGCTGTGTTCCGAGTTCCAGCGTGATGTGCTGCGGTTCGCGCAGGCGCGACGCTGCGATCTCGAGTCTTTGAATAGCTGCAGCACTCGACTGCCCGGTTTGTTCGCTCAGTGATCCCAGCAGTTGATGTTGGCGGGGCGAATCGAACGTCGCCCGGACCAGCGAACGCCGCACGCTGTGTTCGATCTGCACGTTTGCGTCGCGGGCGATCGGATCGCCTTGCGGGGCGTGCGGCTGATAGACAAGCAGGCCGCCGATCGTTGACAGGCGATTGCGTTGTGCCAACTCCTGCATGAGCGAAGCGCTCACGAGGCAGCCGCACACTCCCGGCGGGGCCTGCGTGAAAACGATGTTGTGCTGCTGGGGATGCTCCAGATGTCGTGCGATGACCGAATCGCATCCCTCTTCGCCGGTCACTTGCACCAGCGGCCAGTCCGGGCCGACGATCAGCGCGGCCGTCAGCCCGCGGCGCTGCATGACTGGATTCATCGCTTGCGGGCAGAGCACTTCATCGTAAATGCTCATGCCGGCGATGCCGCCCCGCCAACAGGTGTCGGCCCACAGGCGTGCCGCGGCGATGGCGCGGCGCTCGGGCCCAAAGAGCGAGCCGTCCACGCCCTCAATCTCAACCGGCACGCCGATGCGCGAGCGATCGATCAACGGTTCAACATCGAAAATCGCAGGCACAAGAAGAATGATTGATTCGATTCTGGTGGACTCTCCCAATTGCTCGAGCGTGGCCTGAAGAATCGATCGACCGCTGAATTGTTGGCTGAGTGAGCGCGGAATGCCGAGGCCGTTGCAATCAGGATCGATTGGCACGAGCGCCGCGATGCGGGCGCGAGCGGCCGCTTTCGCGGCGTCCGTGTTGGCGTGCTCGCGCTGGATGCTTCCGATTGCCTGCGGCCGGGACGCGGCCGGTTTGCCTCGTAGCAGGCAGTCGCTCAGTTCGATCTGATCGAGCATCTCCTGCGCTGCATCGACAATCCATGTCACGTTGGCCAAATCGCGTTCGAGTTGGGAACGCTGACGGGCAAGCGGGCTCAGATCGCTCTGCATGTGCAGCCGGCGGTCGGCCTTCATGCGGTTGAACACGCCCAATTGGTTGAGGTGATTGAGCAGCTCGAACGTCTCCATCCGCTGCTCCACCTGCTTGCGATTTCGATCGACTTTCTCAAACAGGCGAGCCATCTCCGCCAAATCATTTTGCTTTTCAATCATCGCCTTCAGCAGGCCGATGGTGTTGCTGGAGAGTGTTTTCAGTTGATGCACCTCGCCACGCACCTCGGCCATTCTCGCGGCGGCGGCACGCATGCGGTTGGCGTCCGATTTCAAGTTCGGAATCGAAATCGCTGGCAACGACGCACTGCTTGACGCGTGTGTTTGAAGAAACGCGGCCAGCGGCATGGCCGTGGTGTGCTGTTTCGCCACGCCGCCTTCGGTCGCGTCGATGACCGTCAAACCCTCGCGCTTGTACTGGGCGAAGTCTCGTTCAAACTGCTGCAGGTATGTGTGCATCTGCGCATCGGTGTAGATCGATTTGCCGTGCACGTCCTTGACTCTGCGAAGGTGGGTGCGGTGGCGAACAATGCGCTGCCACTCCATCATCTCGATCGTGTTGAATGGATTCAGTTCCGGAGCCCAGACATCATGAATCGCAATGCCCGGCGAGTAGTACAGGCCGTCGGTGAAGCCCAGGTCCTGTCCGATCATCGCAATCGGGTTGCACCCCAGGAATTTCGCCACGTACACAGCGAGGTGCGCGACAGTCGCGCCGGCGGGCAAGTCACCCATCGGGCGATGCAACTTGCCCACCATCTTGTCGAGAAATGGGTTGGCGCAGCAGCGAACCGGTCCCGGATACACGTCCAGAATCACTGGATGAGCCTTGGGGTCGGCGATCAGCGTCACGTCGCGGACATCGTCGGCACGCAAGCCTTCGTAAAAGCGCTTGGAGATTTCGTGGTAATCAAGCGCCGTGACGAAATGCGGCCGAATGCCCGACTCCAGCAGCGGTTTGAGCGTGGTCTGCACCGCGATGATCACGCACCGCTCGCGCACCGCCGGGTCCTTCAGTTGATGGACGTTGCGGTGCAGGCTGGGGCCGGCCGACACGACCACGGCTGGCCGACCGGCGGCGACATTGTGCAGGTCGGCGATTCCGCTCCCGCCGACGTAGTGATCGATGTTCAACATCAAGTTGCGCGTCGTGTCGATCGATCGCATCAATGTCGTCATCAGCGTTGTCTTGGCGGCGGAGATGAACTCGGTGAACAGGGTGGTGAATTGCGAAGCGCGATCACCCAGACGGGCGCGGCTAGCGGGATGCTCGAAGAAATGCACACCCTGCGCAAGGATCGACTCCGTGCCTTCCAGTTTTCGGGCCAGTGCGCCGCGGTCAGAGGCGTCGGTCACAAACAGCAGCAGGGCATCCTTCATCCAGCCTGAGTGATCAATGTTCTCCAGTGCGGCCCGCAACAGACCAGGATCGGGTTCGAACACGATGATGAGCGTCGCCTTGTTCGCGCGTTCAGCCAGCCGCTGAACGTGGTATCCGAGCCCGAATCCAAGCACGACAACGGCCGCATGTTCAACAAGATCGATGCTGTCGACCTGCCGCTGGGCTTCTTCCAGCGGTCGATGGCGGCTGCACAGTGGCTTGCCATCCAGCATCGCGCTGGGCACGCCTTGCGAGGTCCCTGCAAACGTCACGCCATGGTCCGCGGCGACCGACGCAATAAGTTCCACGACAACCGCATTTCGCTCGCCAAGCGCCGCCAGGTTTCGCGACAGGTAAGATTGCACCGCAGGTGAGGGCATTTTTCGGGTCCGCCAGCGTGTTTCGTGCGTAGGAGTTATCGGCAACACACAGTCGAGAGAATCAATGCCCGA
>CAMPIL010000261.1 GCA_946886375.1 uncultured Phycisphaerales bacterium | reverse complement strand
GCCCGCAGTTGGTGGTCCACCGCCTGGAGTTGATCGACCGCAGCGGCGAGTTGCCGAACCGTCACCTGTTCCTGTCCTTTGCGGCCAGGAAAACGCGATTGATCAAAGGGTCCATCTCTGCCAGATGCGCTTGAATTCCCCATAGCGACCCCTGCCATCAAGTGGCTCCCACCCACAACTTCCCCAGTTTACCTACTTTCACTTTCCGTTGCAAGAATTACTTCGGCAGGACCGGCCCGGCTTGCTTGTCTCAGCCTTAAGTGCTGCTGTTTCCCCATACGAGAGCCATTTCTCGGAGTGCCTCGACTGTCTTGCGGAGGATTCCAAGAGTAATGACGCAGTGGCTTCAGGTGAATCGAAAACGGCACTAATTCCATCAAAACAGCAACTGGAGCTGGGTGCGGAACACGACTTCGGTCAGGCCCGTGGCTTCGACATCGCGCCATCCCGTCCGTTCGCTTGAGAACGTCCCGGGGACACCGACCGAAGACACTGGCGTCAAACCAATACCGACATCGGTGGTCCATTTGACGTCGTGGCCCTCGATGTAGTAATTGGCGCCGAAGGTCAACGCCCCGTAATCGTGCACGTTGTTGTTGCCGCCGCCAAAGTTGTCCACCGTGCCGTACTCGACCCGCGCAAAGGCTTCCCACTTCGGGGTGATGTACACGCCGGCCTGTGCGACGACGCCGAGGATATTCCAGAGTTGAAACGTTGGAGAATCGACGTAGTGATAGATCGCCGCGACAAAGGCATTGGCTCCTCCCCACTCGATGGAGAGGTCGGTCGTCGCGCTGAAGCTGCGGGGCTCGCTTTCACCGATGATCTGGGTCGTGGATGATTCGTTGTTCTGCGCGTGCCCTGCGATGCCGAACAACATTCCATACTCTTCGTCGATCGGGCTGGTGAAATCGCTGAACTGACTCCACGTGCCGGCCAGCAACCGCTCGTATCGCGCGGTGAAGGCGTACTCCACGTTGGCAGCAATGGCCGAGGTACTGGTCTGCGGGCCACCCATCAGCACGCGCATCAACGTGTTGCGGTTGCTCATGCCGTTGGAAAACGCCAGCGCAAATGAATTGGCGTCGTCGTGATACGCAATTTCAATTCCGACCGAGCGGCCAAGGCTCATCGCTTCGTTGATGTTGGACCGCTCCACCGCCAGTTGCTCGGTGGTGGAAACCAGTTCTTCACGATTGAAAGGCAACTTGAACTGGCCGGCGCGGACGCTCCAGTCGGTGGTCAGGTGGTACCGCACCCATGCGTCCAGCAGCGAAAAATCCGAGGCTTGCTGATTCGGCGGCGGGTGCGGGTTGAACTCGCCGCGAATCATGTATTCCCAATCGTTGAACACGTGCCCGCGGAAGGTCAGCCGCGTGCGCGCATTCTCAAATCCGTAGCGGCTTCGATCACCGGTTTGATCAATGTAGTTGTAAATGAACCGAATCTGCGTCATGCCTTCGATCTCAAGCAGAAACCGGCCGAATGCGTCCGCGAGGAAGAAGTGTTCGCTCCATCCCGCCATGATGCCGTCGTTCATCAGGCTGGCACGGGCGTCAGAATCGGCCAAAACCTCCTCAACCAAGCCGCGGATTTCCCGGGCTCGCGCTTCGGTCAGCCAGTTGTCCTGAGTCTGAGCGCGCAGGTCATCGATCTGACCTTTCATGGCGTCGTTGTCGCTGCGGAGGCGCTCCATTTCCTCCTGCATCGACTTGATGGTCTGGTAGAGCGCATCGCCTGACGTCGCCGGCCCGCTGTCCTGCGACGCCTGCCCCCAGACTGGCGAGACGATGAACGCCGCCCCCATTGCGAGAATCATCTGTGCCAGTCGATGCATGAACCTTGATCTCCTTCTCGCGCCCGATCCAGGCCCTGTCGAGCGGCGACAACTGTTGCCGGACTCGGATCATACCGAAGCCCGCGACATTCGCCAGCGCGATTCAAAGCAAGACGCGCATGACCGCAATCAGCAATCATCCGCAGCATGCGCAATGTCCCTACTCCCGGAGGCCAAGGCCAGGGCAGTGACTTGAGCATTCAATGCACATGTGGCGGCCGCGCATTCCGGGGGCGGGAATGACCGGTCGCTACGCTCGGATTGAAACCGCTCCTTCCAGAAGCGATGCCGTTGCATCGCGAGCATGGGAGAGGGATGGGCAATGAAAAACCGGCCGACCCGTAAGGGCCGGCCGGCTGTGCGTTCTAGACGCCCCGGATGGGGCGGATGAATGCGGAACTGAAGGATCAGAAGAGGATCTGAACCTGGGTGCGAACGACCCACTGGCCATCGTGCTCGTCACCGAGGTCGTTACGCCAGCCGGTAACGGTCGCGGGGCTGAACACCGGGTTGAAGCCGTAGCCAACGTCGGTGGTCCACTTCGCATTGTGACCGGCGAAGTACTTGTTGACGCCGCCGGTGAGGATGATTGCCTCATCAACGTCATCGATGTCGTAGTCGCCCCATTCAAATCGCAGGTAGGGCTCCCACGTCTCGTCGAGGTAGAAACCACCCTGAACGATGAAGCCCCAGGGGTTGTTGCTGAAGTTTCCGCCGCCAGGGAAATCGATATCGACATCAGACCACACGACCGCGCCATAGAGGTTTGCGCCGCCGAACTCGACCGACACATCGCCGGTGACCAGGAGGGTGTCAACACTGTTGTCGCCGTTGACGCCGGATTCAGATGACTGCCAGTGGGCTGCAGCGCCGAGCAGGATGCCGGTCTCGCCACCCTTGGGGCTGGTGAAGTCGCGGAACTGATCCCAGGTGCCGTTCACGAGGAACTCGGCGCGGCCGGTCAGTGCGTATTCGGCGTGATGGCCCTTGTAATTCTCAAAGCCATGGTTGCCGGGGACGTTGAAGTCAAAGAAGGGACCATTGATCCACACGGTGTGGCCGGTCTGGGCGCCGTCAGAGAACATGCCCTCGACGCGGAACTGATCGCCGTTCCACTCGAAACCGAGGCCGTCGACGTAGCCCGGGCTGAACGCGTAGTTGAGAACCGAACGCTCAACCGCGAGTTGGTATTCCGGCTCAACGAGTTCTTCACGCATGAACGGAGCCTTCATGGTGCCCATCTTCATGCGCCAGCCGTTGCCGTAGTCGTAACCCAGGTATGCACGCAGGGTGCCCATGCGGCCCCAGTACGATTCCCATGGCACGAAGCCGGTCTCATCATCATCATCACCGTAGGGGAAGCTGTTGGTGAGAGTTTCAGCATTGCCGAAGTTGACGTCCAAGCGATAGAACCAGCTGGGATTGACAACGTGACCGCTGAGCCGCAGAGTGCTGCGGGTGTTCTCGAAACCGTAACGGTCGGCGTCTTCGCTCTCGTCAATGAAACCAATGTCGTCATTGTCGATGTGGTTCCAGATGAAGCGCTGCTGCATCAGGAAGTTCAGGCGAAGCAGCCAGTTGCCATCGGTCGAACTGAGAATGAAGCCGTTGTCGTAGCCGGAGGTTGCGCCGGACTGCAACAGGCTTGCGCGGGTATCAGCGTCGGCCAGAACGTCCTGGACCAGACCCTTGATTTCGTCAGCGCGCTGCTCGGTGAGCCAGTTCTGATTTTGCGCGGCTTCCATTGCGGCAATCTTCGCCTCGGCCGCTGCGAGACGTTGCGCCATGTCATCGTTGCCTGTCGCGGGCGCACCGATGCTAACGCTAGTCAGCGTCAGCGCAGTGGCACCGGCGAGGAGGCCAACTCGCGTCGTCGAACTCATGTCAAAACTCTCCTAATCTGTCGGAAGACCAATCGCTCCACGACTGATCGTCCTGTTCATCCACCCGTCCGCACTCGCCCAAGCCAACACGGCTCGGAACGGACGTGTTTCCAGTATCGGCCGACTGCGGCCGGTTGATTGAAAGGCGAGATGATATCGACTTCAATTGTCAATGCCACTTCGCTGGACAACTTGTGCACAACTTTTCGTCTGGCAAGGCCACGCCTTCACCACAGGTTTGCGATCGCAAACCTAGCAACGACAACGACTTGCGCGCCGCTCTCCCTGTTCTCAAAGGCCCGACTCTGGCCTCGAAAAAAAATTTATGGACACTAACAAACCGTCGAAAAATCTTTTTTTCGTCCTGTAATTTCAGGGATTCTGGGTTTTCAGTGCGCAGCACACTCGAACCCTCGACGCGTCCCATATCGCCTCTCATCGCAACTCATTGGCTGGCAAAGACTTACGTCATTGCCCGCGCGCCGAGAGCACTTCCAGCCCCTGGGCCAGGGTTCGAATCGGCGCAAATTGCACGGGTTGACCGACAAACTGCGGACTGTTCGCCGGCAACACAATTGTCCCATAACCCAATCGAACCGACTCGCGAAGACGTTGCTCGACTTGATGGACGTGCCGAATCTCACCGCCCAATCCCACTTCTCCCATCACTGCAACGCCCGCCGGCATCGCCTTGCCGTAGTGCGCACCGGCGATTGCAAGGCAAAGAGCAAGATCCGCAGCGGGTTCGATCACTTTCAATCCCCCGACCGCCGAAACGAAAATGTCCTGATCCGCCAGACGCAGCCCGCCGTGCTTTTCGAGCACCGCAATGAGCATGGCCAGTCGATTGGCATCAAGACCTGATGTCTTGCGCTTCGCCGCGCCCAGGAATCCGGTGGCGGTGAGAGCCTGGACTTCCACCAGCAGGCATCGCGTGCCGTGCATGGCCGGGCAAACGACAGATCCGGGATTCGGCCTTGCCTTGGGGTCCAGGAACGCCGCGGCATTTGCAACTTCGCGCAAACCCCCGCCGGTCATCTCGAACAGGCCGACCTCCAGCGTCGTGCCGTATCTATTCTTTACGCCGCGCACAACGCGGTGGGCGTGATGGCGGTCGCCTTCAAACGACAGCACCGCATCGACC
Source organism: uncultured Phycisphaerales bacterium (assembly GCA_946886375.1). The sequence goes on along the minus strand of CAMPIL010000261.1, from coordinate 368 downwards.
AGGTGCTCCAGCAGTTTCGGACCTGCGAGTTGGCCATCCTTGGTGACGTGGCCGACCAGGACGATCGCCATTCCTGAGACCTTGGCCAGGTAAACCAGTTCCGTACACACTCTGCGAAGTTGCGTCACGCTGCCGGGCGAGGCTTCAAGATCACTCTTGTACACCATTTGCACTGAGTCAATAACCATGACACGCGGCCGCGTCTTGCGGGCCTGCTCGACAATGCGTGCCAGATTGGTGTCGGCGAGCACGAACAGCTCCCCAAGTTGATCGATGCCGTCTGCGGCTTTGGGGTTCTTTCGCTTCAACTCGATGCCGTCTTCGCCGAACAATCGCTCGGCCCGCAGTCGAGTCTGATAGGCAGACTC
>CAMPIL010000260.1 GCA_946886375.1 uncultured Phycisphaerales bacterium | reverse complement strand
GCTGTGGCGTGCACGGAAACCATCAATCTCACCTTCGGCTCGCTCATCTCGGTGCCGGGTTTCGGCTTCGCGTTGAACAATGAAATGGATGATTTCACCACAACACCCGGTCAGCCGAATGCGTTTGGCTTGACGCAGTCGGATCGCAACCTGCCTGCTGCGGGCAAGCGGCCGCTGAGCAGCATGTCGCCGACGATTGTGTTGAAAGGCGGAAAGGCGGTGATGGTCGCCGGCGCATCAGGCGGGCCGCGCATCATCACCGGCACGACGCAGTGCCTGCTCAACTGCATGTTGTTCGACATGACGCCCGTCGAGGCCGTCGCCCAGCCGCGCTTTCATCATCAGTGGATGCCCAACGTTCTGCAATTCGAGGAGGGCTGCGTCAGCCAATTGACGATCGATCACCTCAAAGCGTATGGCCACGAGACAGGTTCGATCGCCAAGGTAGGCGAGGTGCAGATGATTCGCGTGACGCAGGACGGCATCCGCGCCGCCAGTGATCCGCGCAAGGGCGGCCGGCCGGCGGGGTATTGATGAGAAGCGATCCCGAAATCTTTCAATTGGATTTGACCGCAGGGCCGCAGATGAGGAATGAGCTGAGGCCGGGCGAGAATCTACAGAAATCGCAGATGCCGCCGATTCAAAGGGCTGCACGGCTGCTGATCCCTAATCCCTTTCTCTCATCAGTGTCCATCCGCGTTCATCTGCGGATCAAAAATCTCTCTGCGATATCTGCGCTTCTGCGTTGAATTTCAGAACTCGCGGTTCTGCAATAGGTTCTACGATTCGCTCCCAAACGTCGCATCTACTCAAGGAATTGGAACATGACCAAACTGTCGATTCGAAGGGGACGTCCGGAGGACGCGCCGCGATGCGGCCAGATCTGTTTCGAGGCGTTCTCCGCCATTTCCGCCAAACACAACTTTCCTCCGGATTTCCCCACCCCCGATGCGGCCATTGGCCTGCTTTCCTGGATGCTCGCGCAGGCCGACGTGTACTCCATCGTCGCGGAAATGGGTGGCCAGATCGTGGGCAGCAATTTTCTTTGGGAGAACGGTCCCATCGCGGGCGTTGGTCCGATCACCGTTGACCCGTCGCTGCAGAACGCATCGATCGGACGGCGGATGATGGAGGAGGCGCTGACACGCGGCCAAGCCCGGGGGTTTGCCGGCGTGCGGCTCGTGCAGGCGGGCTTTCACTGCCGTTCGCTTTCGCTGTACGCCAAACTCGGATTCATCGTGCGAGAACCGCTTGTGGTGATGAACGGCACGTACAGCGGCGGCACGTTTCATGGATACAAAGTAAGGCCGGCCGAGGAAGCGGATATCACGTCATGCAACGAACTGTGTTGCCGCGTGCATGGCCATCATCGTGATGGTGAACTTCGCGGCGCGATCGCACAAAACACGGCAACCATAGTTGAGCGCCATAGCCGAATCACCGGTTACGCGACACAGATCGGTTTCTTTGGCCACGCGGTCGGTGAGACAAACCATGACCTGCAACCGCTCATCGGCCTGGCAACGCAGATTACAGGGCCGGGATTCATCGTTCCCGTTCGCCGCGCTGAATTGTTCCAGTGGTGCCTGCAAAACGGATTCAGGGTCGTGCAGCCGCTCAACCTGATGACGGTCGGTCTGTACAGCGAACCGGCTGGTGGGTTCATGCCGTCAATCCTGTTTTGACGAATGAGTGTGAAGAACCGCGTGGCGATTGTGATCGCCCTGATTTCAGATGAATACAATTGCCCCCAACGCCGCAACACGCCGCTTCGCGTACCATAAACGATTCCCAATGCCAACCTACGTCTACCAGATCATCAACGATGACGGCTCCGATGGCGAGACCTTCGAGGTCTTCCAGAAAATGTCTGATGCGCCGCTGACCAAGCACCCCGAATCGGGCAAGGCCGCGCGGCGGGTCATCACTGCGCCCAACATCCCCGGCAACTGGTCCGATCACGCCACCAAGCAGAAACTCAGCGACAAGAACCTCGACCGGCTGGGCTTCACCAAGTACCAGCGTGCCGGTGACGGCAAGTTCGAAAAGAAAGCGGGCAAGGGCCCCAACGTCATCTCTGCGGACTGATTTTTCTTCGCGCCGTTTCTCGCCGCGCTGCGTTTCTCACAGCGTGCGCGTCTTCGCGAGAGGCGCGAATCGACGCAGCCTGAGATCACCACCTCACTCAAATCGCCACCACCGGCGAAGTGTCAAGCGTCGTTTGATATCGTGTTTTTGTAATAACACAATCACACCGTGCACGGGAATGCCGTCGCACAATGACCTGAACTCCGATTACCCGATCATCCGATCACACGTCCGCAGCGTCCCGCCAATCCGCATGCGGGGGGAGAAACGATGCGCGGAGGTGTGAACGCACGCCTTCCGAAGTAGACTGCGCGCATGGTGGACATGACCCCCGACCGCTGGCGATACACCAACGACTACGCGCACGCAGTGTTTGGCGAGCAGGACGATCATCTCGCCGGGCTGATGACACGCGCAATCGCCAAAGGCCTGCCCGATATCGCGGTGAGTGCGGAAGTCGGACGACTGCTCATGATCCTCACCAGCATGACGCGCGCGAAACTCGCCATCGAAGTCGGCACGCTGGGTGGCTACTCCGGCATCTGGATCGCGCGCGGGCTCGCACCCAACGGCAAACTTTACACCGTCGAACCTGAAAAACTCCATGCCGACTTCGCGCAGGAGCAGTTCAAAATCGCAGGTGTCGCCGATCGTGTCGAAATCTGCCGCGGTTTCGCGCTGGATGTTCTGCCCCAACTCGCGACCAAATTGCAGGCCGGTTCGGTGGATGTTGTCTTTCTTGACGCGATCAAGACCGAGTATCCCGCGTACTGGAAGATCGTTCGCCCGTTGATCGCAGTGGGAGGTCTGATCATCGCCGACAACGTGTACGGTTCCAACTCGTGGTGGATCGATTCCATCGGCGATCCATCGCGGGAAGCGGCCGACCGTTTCAATCGGCTCGTCGCAGGCGATCCGGATTTCCAAGCCGTTGCGATCCCACTGCGCCAGGGTGTCCTGGTCGGCCGGCGGGTGCGTTGATTAACATCGAATCACAAGCACGCCGAGCACACATAGAAGATCCGGGACCAATGGAAGGCGAGATTCCGATGGATCGAAATTGGAATGCTCCTCTGTGTTGCTTGTGGTTCCCTCCCGCCGACCGCTGAAAATACCATCTGCTTCCTACACGGCGATCGCGCTCTGTCTGCAATGATTCGGGTCGCGAGTTTCGTTCAATCGTCCTGCAAGGAGGCAGCGCATGATCGCCCTGCAATCCGCCCACATCACCCACGCGCCGCCGACCGATGCCGTCGAGGTGCTTTCACCCGATGCGCTGGCGTTCATCGCCCGGCTGGAGGCTGAATTCGGCGCTCGCCGCCGCATGCTGCTGCAGCGCCGCGTCGAGCGGCAGGCCGCGATCGATTCGGGCCAGCGCCCGGATTTTCTGCCCGCCACCGTCTGGATGCGCAACGGCGATTGGAAGGTCGGCCCCATTCCGAGCGACTTGCAGAATCGCCGCGTCGAAATCACCGGCCCAACCGACAAGAAGATGATCATCAACGCGCTGAACTCCGGCGCGAGCGCATTCATGGCCGATTTCGAGGACGCCAACTCGCCCACGTGGGCCAACATGGTGCGCGGCCAGGCGAATCTGCGCCAAGCCATCGCCGGCACGCTTGCGTTCACCAGCCCAGAAGGCAAGTCGTACAAACTCGGTGAGCGCACCGCCACGCTGATGGTTCGGCCGCGCGGCTGGCATTTGGAAGAGCGTCACCTGCACTGCGAAGGCCGGCCGGTCTCAGCCTCGCTCTTTGATTTCGGCCTGTTTGCCTTCCACAACGCCCGAGCCCTTCTGGACAGGGGGACTGGAATCTACCTGTACCTTCCGAAACTGGAAAACCATCTTGAAGCGCGCCTGTGGAACGAGGTCTTTGAATTCACCGAGCAGTACCTGGAACTGCCGCACGGCTCGATCAAGGCCACGGTGCTGATCGAGACGATTCTCGCGGCGTTTGAGATGGAAGAGATCCTCTACGAGTTGCAGGACTACATCGTCGGCCTGAACGCGGGGCGGTGGGATTACATCTTCAGCATCATCAAGAAATTCCGGGCGCATTCCAGCGCGTTGCTGCCGGACCGCGCGCAGATCACCATGACCGTGCCGTTTATGCGCGCCTATACGGAACTGCTGGTGAAAACCTGCCACCGGCGCGGCGCGCACGCGATGGGGGGCATGGCGGCGTTCATCCCCACGCGCAAGGACCAGCGCGTCAACGCCGTCGCCCTGGCGAACGTGCGCCAGGACAAGTTGCGCGAATCCGCCGACGGCTTCGATGGAACATGGGTCGCGCATCCGGACCTCGTGCCGGTCGCGATGGAAGTCTTCGACAACGCGCTTGGCGACCAGCCGCATCAGAAAGATCGGCTGCGCGATGAGGTTCACGTCACCGCAAATGAACTGCTGAACTTCCGCGTGCCCGCCGGCGAGATCACCGAGCATGGCTTGCGCACCAACATCGCGGTGGGGGTGCGCTATCTTCAGGCGTGGCTGGGAGGCAACGGCGCGGTGGCCATCAACAACCTGATGGAGGACGCGGCCACCGCCGAAATCTGCCGCGCACAGGTCTGGCAGTGGCTGCACCATCCCGCTGCACTCCTTGATGACGGCCGCGCCATCAACACAGATTTGTACCAGCGCGTCCTCAATCAGGAACTCGATGTCATTCACGGCGAGATGCGCGGCGACACGGTCGAGCATCGCCAACTTGACGTGGCGGTTTCGCTGTTCAATCGCCTTGCGCTGGATGACACATTTGCGGAGTTCCTAACCCTGCGCGCGTACGAGCAACTGGAAGAGGTCCAACCCATGGGAGCCACTCGATGATCCGCCGATCGACCGTGAGAGAGCAACAGATCGCCGACCTGACCGCCATCTGGGCCGAGCATCCGCGCTGGGCCGGCGTGGCACGCCCGTACGGGCCGGCCGACGTCGTTCGGCTGCGCGGCACGGTCGAAGTGGACCACACCATCGCGCGGCTGGGCGCGGAACGACTGTGGCACCTGCTGCATTCAGAATCCAGCGTGCGCGCCCTGGGGGCGCTCACCGGCAACCAGGCGGTCCAGCAGGCGCAGGCGGGACTCAAGGCGATTTATCTCACCGGCTGGCAAGTCGCCGGCGACGCCAACAGCGCCATGCAAATGTACACCGACATGAGTCACTATCCCGACAACAGCGTGCC
>CAMPIL010000259.1 GCA_946886375.1 uncultured Phycisphaerales bacterium | reverse complement strand
CCGATGTGAACCGCGATGGCGTGGTCAATGTGAACGATTTGCTGTTCATCATCAATTCGTGGGGGCCGTGTCCTGCTGCTGCACAACCGTGTCCTGCCGATCTGGATCACAACGGCGTGGTTAATCACATTGATCTTCTTACGCTTGTTCAGAATTGGGGTTGAACCCGGGAAATGGAGTCCTAGCTGCGCATGGGTCCATTCACAGTCGTTCTCATCGTGCTGGGATGCCTGTTCTCGGCCCCGCAATCATGCCCGGGCGTACTCTCGTGCACGTCGACCTGTTACGTGAATTCCCAGCAGCAACTCATGGATGCGATCTGCTTCGGCATGTGAGCCTCCCATCGCGCGAATCTCAAATGCCAGGCGGCGCGTCTCGATTCCGCAACTTGGCAGAGCACGCGGTTGTGATTTTTCCACGTGGCTGTGGTTGCCCTATGATTGGTCGTTTCCGAGCCTACGCACACCCATGCCTCGCCGCATTGCCGCGCATGTTCCTGGTCTGATCTACACCGGCCTGCTCACGCTGGTCGGGCTGGCGGCGATGAACAATCAGAACAATCTGTTGTTTTGGGTCTTCGGTGTGTTCGCGGCTGGGCTGGTCGTTTCGGCGCTGATTTCGACAATCATCATCCGGTCGGTGCGGGTGCGGCGAATCGATCCGCAGCACGGCGCGGTGGGCGAGCCGCTGGTCGTTCGATATGTCGTGACCAATCGCAGCCGATTGTTTTCTGCGTTCAATGTGCATCTGGCCGAGACCCCGCCTGTCAACGCGCTTGCAACCGGCGGCGACGGCTCGGACTGGTCCAGCTTCATGGCTCCGGCCGCGGCATGGGTGATGCACGTAGGACCGCGCGAGTCGCTGCACGGCGAAGCGATCTTCTGGCCCACCCGCCGCGGCAGAGTGACGTTTGAGCGCATGCGCGTCTGGAGCGCGTTTCCCTTCGGCATCATCCGCAAGACGCGCACCTGTTCCCAGCCGCAGCACACGCTCATTTATCCGATGCTCTACGAGTTGCGGCCGGGCTTTCTCAGTTCAATTGCGCCGCGAGGCTTGATGGGATCAAAAGTTTCGCACCGCGCCGGCGCGGGCGACGATTACTACGGCACGCGCGAATACAAACCCGGCGACAGCATGCGGCACATCGCGTGGAAACGCGCTGCGCGGCTGGACCAACTCATTTCAATCGATCGAACCAGCCCAAGCCCGGCGCGGCTGCGGGTCATTCTTGATCTCACCGTTCCCACCAGCCAACTTCACGTGGAACCGGCAGGTCCGGAACAGGCACGCGATCTGGAAGAGCGCGCCATCAGCCTGGCCGCTTCCGTGCTGCACGCCGCTGACCTTGATGGTTTTGAAGTCGGCCTGACGATCATGGGATTTCCCGCTCCGGACATCGCTGTCCGCCGCAATCAATGGCATTACAACAAGGTGATGGCGGCGCTGGCGGGCATTGACCTGGATGCGTCGAGGCTGGGGGCTCGCTCGCGGCCGATTCGCGATGCCGAGCGTGCCGCGATCGTCGTGATCGCTCCGGATCGCGTGCAGCCCTTCGCAGCGCGCGAGGACGCGATTTACCTGACGGCGCGGCAACTGGACACGTTGGCCGTGCGCCCGATCGGCTGGGATGCGCGCCGCCGAGCCGCGGGCGTCGCGCCAAACTCGCCAAAGGATCGTGAAGCGGAGGCGGCGGCATGAAGTTGTTGCGCCAATTCCCCGTGCTCGCCTTCGCGCTGGTGCTGTTGAGCATCGTCGGCCTGTGCATGGCCCAGCGCAGCGTTGGTCTTTTGCTGCTGGCGGGTTCGCTGGCAGCAATCAGTTGGTACATCACCGAAGGACCGCGCGGCCGCATCCTGCCGCGATGGGTGTCCAATATCCTTGTCATCGGCGCATCGCTGAACGTCTTCCGCGATCTCCTGCAGAATCAGAACGATGTCATGGGTGTGCTGGGGCGCTTCGCGGTGCTGTTGACGCTCATCAAACTGTACGAACGTCGAACGGCCCGCGATTACGCGCACCTGCTCACGCTCAGCCTGCTGCTGATTCTCACCGCGTGCCTGCAAACCAACGATCTGCTGTTTGGAATCCTTGTCATCGTGTACGCGGTGCTTGGCCTGTACGTTTTGCTGCTGTACCAGTTGTACGCCTCGTTTGAAAAGGCGCGCGATGAGCGTCAGGCGGCGATTCCCGCTGACTACCGCCTGGTCCCGCCGCTGAAGCCCATCATCGGCCGGCAGACCACGTGGCGGCTGCGCTCGCAGGCGCTGGGCATTGCGGTCGCCGGCATCGCGGTGAGCGCGCTGGTGTTCCTCAGTTTTCCGCGCGGCGTGGGGGCGGACATGTTCGGCATGCTGAACATTCCCTCATCCAATCGCGAGTCGCTTTTTTCCTGGGATATGGATTTGAACATCGGCGGGCGCATCACCGAATCTCGCGCCAAGGTCATGGACCTGCGCCTGACCGACCTCGAAGGCAATGCCGTGCGAATGAACGATCCCATTCTGCTGCGCGGCACGGTGCTGGATCAATACCTGGGCAAGGGCCGATGGGATACACGTCCGCGGAACATGATGCCACAGATTCCGCCCAGCGGACAGGAACGCACGTCAATTGTCGGCTCGCTGAAGAACCCGGGCCGGCCGCTGGTTCAGCACATTTTCCTGAATCAGCCCGCCGACGGCCGCACGCCGATCTTTTCGATGTACGCGCCAACGAGCGTTTGGGTGGATGGTCCCTTTGCGCTGCAATACAACCCCGCAACCCAGATCATCCGCACCGATGAAGATGCATGGCGGTTGATGAATTACACCGTCGTCGCAGACCCGGAAATCTCCGACAACGACCTGTCCTTCCTGGCCGGCCCCGTGCGGTTCACATCCGCGATATCGTTTTCTGCGGAGGATAAGGCCGCGCTGCGCAGCCTTGCGGATTCCAAACTGGTTGCGGCGGGCGTGCCGCTGGACCGGCCGACCGAGCCGGGCGAGGTGTGGAAATGGAACAAATCGGTGGCAAGTGTGCTTACGGATTACCTGCAATCCGGCGAGTTCGTGTACACGCTGGACCTCAGCAGCGTGGTGTACCCGAATGCTGATGTCGATCCGATCGTGCGATTTCTGACGGTGACGCGGCGCGGGCACTGCGAGTTCTTCGCGTCGGCCTTGGCGGCGCTGTGTCACAGCAAAGGCATTCCGGCGCGGGTGGTCGCGGGCTACATCGTCTACGACTACGACGAGGCGCTTGAGCAATACAGCGTGCTGGCCTGCAATGCGCACGCGTGGGCCGAGATCGCGACCGGGTCGCATCGCTGGTCCACTTTCGATCCAACGCCCCCGGCTACGCTGATGGCGTTCAACGATTCACAGGCGACGCTCGCCGACCAGGTTCGCTGGGCGTACCAGCGCTTTGAAGGCAACTGGAGCAGCAGCATCGTCAATTTCAACGGCAGTTCGCAAACGCAACTGGCACAATCCCTGAACCGCACATGGTCAGCGCGGCTGTCCAGCGCGTTGGGATCGGTGCGCGACTGGATGCATCGCGTGAATCAGTCGTTCAATTTCGGCCCTGCGGGCTACATCTGGATGGGAATCGTCGGCTTCGCGCTGGTCATCGCGGTCATCGCGCTGGTCAAACTGATGCGGCGCACGGTGTCGCTGCGGCGAGCGCTGCGTTTGCAGCACATGCGCGGAGCCGAGTACCAGCGCATGCTGCGGCACCTTGGCTTTTACCTCGACATGCTCGGCACGCTGCGGCGGGCCGGGTTCGCCAAGCCCGATTGGCAGCCGCCCCTTGCCTTCGCTGCGGAACTCGCGCAGCGCAATCGCCACGCCGCAGACCTGGTCCGCGAAATCACCGATCTATTTTACGAGGTGCGCTACGGACAGCAGAAACTGCAATCGCGCGAAGTGAACGGGGCGCACACTCTTGTGCGGCAACTCGAAGAAGCACTGCACGCCACGCCCCGGCCGAATCACAATTGAACTGCGATTATCGGGTCCATTGTCCGATCATGTGGGTTGCGCCGGCGGGCGTTGATTCGCCGACCCGAATTGCATCGAGCGGCCTGAAGTCCTTCGCAGGGCTGGACGATGAGGGGTGGAGCCTTCCTCGCCCATCTTCAAACCAACAGGGGAGACTTCGTGCCTGCCAATCGTTCGAGAACCCTGGAGTGGCGCCGATGCTTGAAGCAATTGTGTGAGCGCAACGGCGCGCTGGAAATCGCCGTCTCGCATCGTGGCGATGAATCAATTCAACCGCATCTTGTTTGGCGCGTGCGGCTGCTGGGATTGTCGGAAACCGACATGCTTGTCGAGCAGCCCGCGGCCCTGGGGCATGCAATCGACATTCGCGACGGCATTGAGCTGATCGCCGTGCTGTGCATCGGCCAGAACCGGTGGATGTTCACGACGACGAATCTCGAGCAGTGCGAACTGCAATTGTCGGATCGCAAGTCATTGCCCGCGCTGCGGCTGGCCATGCCGCAGAACGTTCAGCGATGCCAGCGTCGCAACTATTATCGCGTCGAGACCGCCGCGCTGAGCCTGCCGCAGGTCGATATCTGGCCATTGCTTGACCCGAAATCCGTTCTGATCGCCGAGCGCGCCTGCCAGGTGCAGGCCGAATCCGCCGGCCAGCCCACAACCATCAACGGGCCTGTGAAACGGACCGACGAAATAATGGCTTCACAGGAAGGCAATGACCTGGTGATGCCGGAAGTCGGCCCCAAGTTCACAGCGATGCTGGTCAATCTGGGCGGCGGCGGCGTGGGACTTCGCGTGCGGTCGCAGGACAGTCAGGCGCTGGCTCATCACAAGTTGTTCTGGATGCGTATCGTGTTGCCCAGCGAGCTCGCCACGCCTATCTGCGCCTCAGGCAAGCTGGTGCACACGCACATGGAGTCGAATCACGATACCTACGCAGGCATGGCCTTTGATTTCTCATTCAATCCCATGCACCAGCGGTTCGTCGTCGATCAGATCTGCCGGTACATCGCTCTGCAGCAGCGCTCGCAGTTGCAGCGTTTTGCGACGCAGGACGATGATGCGATGGTCGCGTAAACCGAGATTGCGCTGAGACTGGCAAAGTTGGAAGTGTTCATCGCGAACTGTTGATCCACGCCTCTTTGTTGGTTTAACCCCAATTCAAGAACACGGCGATCAGATCGCCGCCGTTGACCACGCCGTTGCCGCCAGCAGGAGCGATGTCCGCCACACAATTCGCCGGATTGAGACAAGGCCCCCACGAATTGATGATGAACAGCAGGTCATTCACATTGACCACGCCATCGCGGTTCACATCGC
>CAMPIL010000258.1 GCA_946886375.1 uncultured Phycisphaerales bacterium | reverse complement strand
GCCCTGTACGTCGGTGGAAACTACTTCGGCATCGGCGGAACTTCCATCAACTACATCGCCCGCTACAACGGAACCACCTACACCGCAGTCGGCGGCGGAACCATCGCTGGCGATGGCATCCCGCTCATCGTCATCTCCATGCAGGTGTGGGATGATGGCAACGGCGAAGCGCTGTACATCGGCGGACGATTCCTCAGTGTTGCAGGCGTTCCCGCGAGTCGAATCGCAAAGTGGGACGGCACAGCATGGAGCGATGTCGGCGGCGGCGTCACGGGCACATCCGTCGGCACCGCTGTCTACGCCATGCAACCGTGGGATGACGGCTCGGGGCCTTCGCTGTTCGTGGCCGGTCAATCATTCACCGGCGCGGGCGGCGTGCCGGTCGGCAGAATCGCGCGCTGGGATGGAATCACCTGGCACGATGTCGGCGGCGGAACAACGGGCGTCATCTGGGATCTCAAAGTGTTTGATGACGGCTCAGGCGAAGCGCTGTACGCCGTGGGAACGTTTACAAGCATCGGCGGCGTCTCTTGCAACCGTATCGCAAAGTGGAACGGCACAACGTGGTCGGCAGTCGGCACGGGAACGGGCGCCAACGACACCGTCAGTTCCGCACTGGTGTTCAACGATGGATCAGGCTCCGCGCTGTACGTCAGCGGCAGTTTCGTAACGATCGAAGGCCTGTCCTCCAATCGCGTCGCCCGCTATCACGCATGTGAAGCCCCGCCTTGCGGCACCGGCGACCTTAATTGCGATGGCATGGTGAATGTGAATGATCTTCTGGCGGTGATCAACGCATGGGGACCCTGCGCGGGTTGTCCTGCGGACGTGGCCCCGCCACCAAGTGCCGGCGGCGGCGATGGACAGGTGAACGTGAACGATCTGCTGCTGATCATCAATAATTGGGGATGAACAACACGCATCAGTCCGGGCAGTGCGCGTGCCAATACATTGGGTAGGCCAAAGGCCTTCGACAAAGCCGCCGTTTGCGGTTGCGGGGTGTTGCTGTCGATCTGCGCGAAGGACCGGTATGGCATCGGCGGCGGCAGGTTTGCCGCCCGGATTCCGCCTTTCACCCCGCGCAGCCGCGATTTGCCTCAATCTGGGCAACCGAACAGCCGATTTTGCGGACGTTTCTTTGTATGTTCGGCTTTTCGGGCTACTTTAGAGGTGAGCCTTGCCGCCGGAGGGGGCGAACAAGGGCTTGAAGCCTTTCGTCTTGACAAGAGCCGGTCGTGGCGTGGTTTTCGCGCCCGCCTCAAGCCTCACCGATTGCAGATGATGGAGATTGACCTTGGCGATTCGTTCACGACTTCTGTCCCGATCGCTGCCTGGATTGGCTTTGACTGCGGTCATGCTTGTGACCGCCGCGGTTTCCGCACAAGCCCCGAAGTCGAATCGGCTCATGCTCAACACCGTGGGCGGAAAATCGACGCTTTCGGTCAGCGGCGAGCAATCCATCACCGTTCGTCAGTCCGCCAATGCAATTTCAGATCAGCGCCTCATTGCCATGCCCGGCACGCAGGGCACGGTCGTGATGTGGAAGGAAATGGCGAAGGCCGCGCCCGCCGCAGGACAGCAAGCGATCGAACAATCTTTCTATTCCGTCAGTCTCGATGGCAAAACGTTCAGCGATCCGCGGCCGACGAGTTACCAGATCAAACTTCGTTTCGCGAAGTTTGATCCGCTGGCTGAATCGCCCGTGGTGCCGGAACGGCTTGCGACGGTGGACCTGCGTGCACAAGGTCGAAAGTCCACGGCTGCCTCCGGTTCGCCGCAAGACTCGGGCGCCAAGTCTGAAACGCAACTCTACATCGTGCAGTTCGTTGCCCCGCCAAGCGATCGGCTGGTGAATCCCATTCTGGCGTTGGGTGCGATTCCGCGCGCGTATCTTGCTGAGCATGCGCACGTGGTGGAAATGTCGCCTGCGGTTCGCGATCAGGTCGCCGCGATTCCCCTGGTGCGCTGGGTCGGGCCGTATCACGCGGCGTACAAACTTGAAGAGCCGCTGGTCGCAGAACTGGCCGGCGACGCTTCGCGCGCCCCCACGCGGCGGTACTCGATCATGCTGTTTGAACGCGGTCCGGTGCCCCAGCAGATTGTCGCGAATCGCATCGCGGCATTGGGCGGCGTGATCAACGCTCGCATCAGCGAGGGCTTCCGCATCGAGGCCACGCTCACCGCAGAACAGTTGCGCGAAGTGATCGCGATGAATCAGGTGCAGTTCGTTGATCGGTGGGGACCGCCCGGCGTGGATATGGACATCGCGCGGCAGATCGGCGGCGCGGTGCCCACGTTCTCAAACCTCGGTTTCACCGGCCAAGGCGTGCGCGGCGAAGTGATGGACGACGGCATGCGCATCTCGCACAACGCTTTCGCCAATCCCGCGCCGATGATTCACGGTTTGAATCCCAGCAACATGCATCACGGCACCAGCGCCTACGGAATCGTCTTCGGCAACGGCGCGGATGACCCGGCCGGCACCGGACTGCTGCCCGACCGCGAACAGGGAATCTTCGCCGTGTTCACGCAATTGGCGGGGCAGGGTGGCGGAATTTCCCGTTACGCCCACACCGCGGACCTGGTCAATCCCAACGGCATCTATCGTGCGGTGTTTCAATCCAACAGTTGGGGCAGCACGGTCACCACCGTGTACAACACGGCTTCGGCTGATCTGGACGACATCCTGCTGATCAACGACCTGACGTTGTGTCAGTCGCAGAGCAACTTGAGTTCGCAGAGTTCGCGTCCCGAAGCGTGGTCGAAGAACGCGATTTCCGTCGGCGGCGTCAAGCACCAGAACACCCTGACGCGCAGCGACGACACGTGGACCGCCGCGAGCTTCGGGCCCGCTTCCGACGGCCGGGTGAAACCTGATCTCACCCACTTCTACGACAACGTGACCTGTCCGACCAACACCGACAATTCCGCGTACACGCTGGTGTTCGACGGCACCAGCGCGGCGACGCCGATCGTGTGCGGCTACGCCGGCCTGCTCATCCAGATGTGGCATGCGCAGGTGTTCAGTGGTTTCGGCGGCGGCGCGACCGTGTTCGACAGCAGGCCGCACATGTCCACCGTCAAGGCAATGCTGATTAACTCCGCATACCGCTACAACTGGCTGGCGGGCGGCCCCAATGGCAACCTCACCCGCGCCAAGCAGGGCTGGGGCATGCCGGACCTCGGCAAACTGTACAACGAGCGCGACAAGACGTTCATTGTGAACGAATCCGATCTGCTCGCGCCGTTCGCATCGAAGACGTATCAATTTCAGGTCAGCGCGGGCACGCCGGAGTTTCGCGCCACGCTGGTGTACACCGATCCCAAGGGCAATCCCGCCGCGCAGGTGCACCGCATCAATGACCTGAGCATGAAAGTCACCGCCCCCAACAACACGTTCTACTGGGGCAACAATGGATTGATTGCGGGCAATACTTCAACGTCGGGCGGCACATCCAACACCATTGACACCGTCGAGAACGTCTTCCTCACTAATCCGCAGCCTGGCGCCTGGACCGTGACGATTTACGGCGACCAGATCGTGACGGATGCACACCTTGAGACGCCCGCGCTGGATGCGGACTACGCGCTGGTCGTGGCCGGCGTCGCGCTGCCTGGACCTTGCCCCGCCGACGTCAATCAAAGTGGATCAGTTGATGTGAACGATCTGCTGGCGGTGGTCAATTCCTGGGGACCGTGCGCGAATTGTCCGGCAGATGTCAATCAGGATGGCCAGATCAACGTGGTTGATCTGGTTGCGGTGGTGAACGCCTGGGGCGTCTGCCCGTAAGCACGAAATTTCATCCTGCATGAACACAGCCCCCGGCTTGCCGGGGGCTGTTTGCTGCTGGCGATCTTGAAGCTGCGAATGCGCGATCACATTCGCTCGACAAGCATGCTGACCGCATTGCCGCCGCCCAGGCAGAGGCTCGCGATGCCGCGCCGAGCGTTGGTGCGGATCATCTGGTGCAGCAATGTGGTCAGCACGCGCGCACCCGACCCGCCGATGGGGTGGCCGATCGCAATTCCGCCGCCGCAGATGTTCAATTTGTCTTCGGGAATGTTCAGTTGGCTGATGTTTGTCAGCACCTGTGCGGCGAAGGCTTCGTTGAGTTCAAACAAATCCACGTCCTTGGGCGTGAGATTGTTGCGCTCCATCAGCATGCGCAATCCGTGCGTGGGCGCGTCAAAGATGTCCTTGGGCGCGACGCCCGCGGTGCAGTAGTCGACGATTCGCGCGATGGGCTTGGCGCCGAGTTCCTTGGCTTTGGCTTCCGAAGCCACGATGACCGCAGCCGCCCCGTCTGAAATCTGCGAGGCGTTGCCGGCGGTGATGGTGCCGTCCTTGGCGAACGCCGGCCGCAATTTGCCCAATCCTTCCGCGGTCGAGTCCGCACGGATGCCTTCATCCTGCGCCACGCCTTCCTTCTGACCGAGTTGCTCAGCGGTGAGGGGAGCCGTCTCAGCTTTGAACCAGCATTCCTTCCACGCCTTCGCCGCGCGCTGATGAGATTGCGCTGAGAAACGGTCTTGCTCCTGCCGCGAGATGTTGAATTTTCTGGCGATGTGATCGGCGGCATCGCCCATGCCCCAACACTCGAAAGCGCACCGCAGGCCGTCGTGCTGCATGTGATCGATCATCTTGGTTTCGCCGAACTTGATTCCGGTGCGCAGATATTCAATGTGCGGCGAAAGCGACATGTTCTCGAAGCCGCCTGCAATCACAAGTTGGTTGTCGCCGGCCTTGATGGATTGGGCTGCGAGCATCACGGCCTGCAGTCCGCTGCCGCAGACTTTATTGATCGTTTGTGCGTTGAGGGTGTCCGGCAGGCCGGCCTTGAGGCCCGCCTGGCGTGCCGGGTTTTGCCCAAGACCCGCCTGGAGCACGCAGCCCATGATGCATTCATTGATGCCGCCGGTGGCCGCGGCTTCGCGCGCCGCGGGAACTTCATCGAGCACTGCCTTGATGGCAAACGCGCCGAGTTGCGGCGACGGAGTCTTGCTCAATCCGCCCAGAAACCGCCCAACGGGGGTGCGCTTGGCTGCAAGGATGACGGGGGCATGTCTGGGTTCTGTCGTGGTCGCCACGGGGTGCTCCTGTTGGAAACGAGATTATAGAGAGGCCGCCGCAATCAGAGGAGCGCGGCGGAGAACCATTTGCGCCATTCAGCCGCCCGCCGGCGTCGCATCTCGGCAGATGCCACCGCAGAAGTCACGGCAGAAACCGCGACAGATGAGTGAACCAGGAAATCGCAACCCCGCTGCCGCCCGCGTGCACGAACGACTTTTCGTCATAATCCGTTTTATCGCAGTCGACGATGC
>CAMPIL010000257.1 GCA_946886375.1 uncultured Phycisphaerales bacterium | reverse complement strand
AAGTCCGCTCCAAGCGAGTCGGCGGCGCCGCGTATCAGGTTCCCATGCAGGTCAGCGCCCGCCGCCAGCAAAGCCTGGCGTTCCGCTGGATCATTACCGCGGCCCGCGACGAAAAGGGCAAGCCAATGGCCAATCGCCTTTCCAAGGAACTCTTCGACGCCGCCAAGGGCGAAGGCAAGGCCATGGCGACTCGCGAGACCACCCACAAGATGGCTGACGCCAACAAGGCCTTCGCGCACTTCGCGTGGTAAATCGCCGGCCTGTTTCTTCGAGCATTCAAGCAGCCGCGTGGTGAAAACCCGCGGCTGTTTTCTTGCGCGTTCATCGTTCACCGGGCCCACGTTACCATGCGCTCATGCCGGCACACGCCTTTTCACGCGCCCTGATTGCGGGATTCTTCGCGCTGATTGCGCTGGCGATTTCCCTTGACGGCGGCGCACAGACCACGCCTCGCAACCGTCCGGGGCGGCCGGCGCTTGCGATCAAGGAAGCGACCACTCAACTGGCGCAGGAAGCCCGACAGCTTCGTCGCGAGCAGCGCCCCCCGCCCGACATTCCTGATTTCGCCACGCGGTTCACGCGCGAACTTCCCCCGGCCGACCTGCAAGCCGCCATCTGCACGCCTTGTGCGTCTGATTCATTCGTGGACGCCTACATCCGCTGGCAATTGACGAGTTTCATTCCGGAATTGCCTGAGTTGGACGACGAGCAGTTCCTCAACCTGTTGCGCGGCTTGCCCGCACTGGCGCCAAGTCCGCGCGGCGCGGTCAACGTCGTGGCGCGCTTCCGCGAAGTCGACACAAAGCAGTTCTCCGGCGAGCAACTTCGGCAAATCCGAAACGACGCAGCCGAACTCGATCACCGCACGCTGGCCATTGCGGCGATGAACGGCCCGGCCCAGTCGCTGCGCGAGTGGCTTTCGCAGAAACTCGGCGTAACAAATCCGCGCCGATTGCAATTTCTTCTTGAGCGGTGTGCCGTCGACGCAGCCGGCTGCTGGCCGCTGCGCTCCATCAAGACCAGGATGAGCAAGGAATTCAAAGCCGCAGCAGGAGACGCTGCATTCACCAGCCAGCAACGCGAAGCCGTCGCGCAGCAAACCCGACGGCTGGCGGGCACGGACTGCGTTGCGGTGAACGAGGTGACCATTCTCGCTGACGGAACCGTCAACGTGACGTTCACTCGCGCCTCGGTCGATGACGATGACGTAGCAAAATGGCTCGCGAATCTTCTTCCGCAGGCGCGTGCACAATGAGACGCACCGGCGCGTACTATTGCGATGGCTGACGTCCTGCTGACGCTCACGCCGCTGGCCTCACATGAACCTCCAACGCTATCACCGCCAGATGCTGCTTCCGGGAATCGGTGAGGCCGGCCAGCGCCGCTTGCGCGAGTCGCACGCGCTGGTCGTCGGCTGCGGCGCACTAGGGTCGGTCATCATCGACACGCTTGCCCGCGCGGGCGTGGGCAGACTCACCATCGTGGACCGTGATGTCGTTGAACTCACCAATCTCCAGCGGCAAGTCCTTTACGACGAAGCGGATGTCGCGGCCGGCACACCCAAAGCGCACGCCGCAAAGTCTCGTATCGCGAAAATCAACAGCGAAGTCGCCGTTCACGCGCATGCGGATGATTTCAGTCATCGCAACGCGATGAAGTTCATTCCAGGCGCGGACATCATCCTTGATGGCTTGGACAACTTTGAAACCCGCTATCTGCTCAATGATCTCGCGGTGATGCACGGCCTGCCGTATGTCTATGGCGGGGCGGTGAGCACGACGGGCGTGGCCCTGGTGGTGCTGCCGCACAGCGCGATGCGGCAAGCCGGGAATCCTTCAAGGGTGAAGTGGAGCGACGCAGAGGCCTCGCCCTGTCTGCGCTGCGTGTTTCCCGAGGCTCCGCCGCCCGGCGCCAGCCCAACCTGCGACACCGCGGGCGTGCTGGGGCCGGTGGTGATGACCATTGCGGCTCATCAGGCCGCACAGGCGACCAAACTTCTGACCGGCAACCTAGAGGCGACAGACCGTTCGCTGCTCTCGATCGACCTGTGGACCAACGAGACGCGGCGGTTTGATGTCAGCACGATGCGCACCGCGGAATGCCCGTGCTGCGGACGCGGACAGTTCGATTTCTTCAACGGCGCTTCGGGCAGCGCGGCGATATCGCTTTGCGGCAGGAATGCGGTGCAGATCAATCCGACCCGCACGATCGCCGACGGCGAATTGAACCTCGCCGCGCTGGCTGGACAATTGGCGTCGCACGGCCGTTTCGCGTTCAACGGCTTTCTCCTGCGTGGCGAGTTTGCACGCGAGCGCAGCCAGAAGGGCGAACCGATTGAATTGGCGCTGTTTCCCAACGGCCGGGCGATCATCAAGGGCGTCACGGAACCCGACGCCGCGCGTTCGATCTACGCAAAGTACATCGGTTCGTAGAGACAGGAGGCAGCCGGATCGGCCGCTCATCGCGCCGATTTGATCTGCTCGACCAATGCGGCGCACTCATCCGCCACCGCCGGTGCGGTGCGTATCAGGTATTCCAACTCCGCAATCGCCTCTTGACGCTGCCCCTGGTTGGCCAGCAACAAGGCCATGGCTTTGCGTGCCTCGGCAAATGATGGCCTGATCTCAATGGCGCTCTTGAAGGCTTTCAGCGCCTGCTCGGGCTGGCTGCGGTGCGTCAACACCACGCCCAGGTTGAACTGCGCCTGCGCCATGGTGGGATCAAACTTGACGGCGGCTTCGAACTCCTCCTGCGCCTCAAACAATCGTCGCTGCTGCGCGTAGATCGTCCCCAGGTGATCGCGTATCCAGCCACACTCGGGGTTGATGGCGATCGCGGTTTGCATTTGCGCGATGGCCTCGTCGGAGCGACCCGCCCTTTCGAGCATGTGCGCCATGTTGTTGTGGATGAGCCAGTTGTCCCTGGTCACCGCCAGGGTGTGTTCGAACAGCGCGACACTGTCGGACCAGTACCCCACCTGCCTGACGGTCAGCGCGAAGCACGCGGCAAGCGCAGCAGCCCCGAGCGCGCCCGCAGGCGCACCAAGTCGCTTCCACCGCGCAACCAGATCGCCCGCCCCCCACGCGAGCACGATGTACAAGCCCAGGAACGGGATGTATGCGTAACGGTCGGCCATCGCCTGTCGCCCAATTTGCACCAACCCGATTACCGGAACCAACGTGCCCAGAAACCACAGCCAGCCCGTGGCCAGGTACGGACGCTTGCGGCACAACGCGAAGACCGCAACGGTGATCGCCGCCAGCAACGCCCCTGCCGCCGCAACCTGGCCTGCGGTCCAGAACTCCCTGTCCAGCAAAGCGTGATTCGGATAGAGCACCGCAAGGTTCACGGGCCAGAACAGTTTGCCCATGTACAACACGTACGACACGATCGCGTTCTCGAGCCGCTCAGCCACCGGCAGCCAGCGGCCATCCTGCAATTGCCCTTCGCCATGCTGAACGTGAATCGTCACAATGCACGACACGATGACCATCGCGATCAGCGGAAATTTCTCCAGCAGCAGTTTTCCCAAGGGCTTGAAGCCCGCATTCGGCCGCCAACGGTTCAACGGCCACCAGTCAAGCAGCAGCAGCGCAAACGGCAGCGTGACGAGCATGGGCTTGCTCATCAGGCCCAAGGCAAAGAAAACCGCCACGTTGACATAACTGCGCAGATCGCGGTCCGCGACATACCGCGTGTACGTCCACACCGTCAAAAGCAGAAAGAACATGCTCAGCACGTCCTTGCGCTCGGCGATCCACGCCACCGATTCCACGTGCATGGGATGCAGCGCAAACACGCCCGCGGCAAACGCGCTGCGCCAGACCGCGCCGGTCATCGACCGCAACACCCCAAACACCAGCAGCGCGTTGACGATGTGAAGCAGCACGTTGGTCAGGTGATACGCGCCGGCGAACCGGCTGCGCTCATCGGCCTGAAAGACCCTGGCAAACACCGGTCCCAAAGTCTTCTGAATTTCGCTGTCGATCATCAGCGAAAGCCACGTCGTCGGATGCCAATTCGTCGCATGGCCGGTGGTCATGGCCCACGCAATGCCCTCGTAGGTCAGGCCTGCCGCCACCATGGCGTTGTCGCGGACGTATTCGGGGTCGTCAAAGTCGACGTACCCGTGGCCGAGCGCCTGCCAATACGCCGCAACGGTGGCAAGGACCAACGCCAATCGAATCACGAGCAATCGATTCATGACGCAAACGCCTGTGCAATCCTTTGAAACCGCCGTGTCTCGGCGGGTGACAGACCCATCATCGTACAATTCGCCGCGTTAGATGCCGAGCGGCCAGCCACCCAACATGATCTTCAGCCGGTGCGTTGAAATGGGAATTGTTCTCTGACGCTTGTGGCATTCCAATGCACGATTCACCATGAACGCTGACCAGTCGGAACAAAAGGCTCGTGACGCTCGTTTTCACATCAACCGCCCCAGTTGCAAGCAGGAGACTTACTCATGTCCGTGATCGCCGCGCCGCCTCGCATGACCGATTTCATGGCCTTTGCTCTTCGACAGACGCTCGCCTACGCGGAGCGCATTCTCAAGGACATCCCCGCCGACCGCTTTGCGCACATGCCCATCCCCAGGATGAACCATCCCGCGTTCTGCATCGGCCACCTCTCGCTGTATCCCAATCGTCTGCTGAACATGATCGGTCGCAAGGACCTTGTGCGCGAAAAGCCCGGCTACGCGGAGTTGTTCCAGGCGGGCGTTGAATGCGTTGAGCAGGATGGACGCTACCCCGCCAAGGACGAACTGGTGACCTACTACTTCGATCGGTACCGCACGATCAGCGAACTCCTCCCGAACATCAGCGATGAAACGCTTCAACTGCCCAACCCGATTGAAGGCCGCATGCGCGAGTTGTTTCCCACCATCGGTGCGGCAATGAATTTCCTGCTCAACAACCACAACATGGTGCATTTGGGCCAGATCAGCGCGTGGCGGCGTGCTGCGGGCCTTGGCCCCGCGATCTAAATGCGTCCCGGCCCGGGCAATGATCGGCAGTGACAGGCGTTGAATCTTCACGGGTTTATGCCTGTTCAAGGTTGTGCTGCGCGCCAAGCGGGCCGTACAGTCTGTCTCCGCTCACCTTCAGAAAGTAGCACCATCATGCGCAATTCACAGTCCATCGCCGCTCGCCGTTTGCTGTGCCTGACCACATGGCTCATCGCTGCAGCGATGTTCCTTCTGCCGGTCCAACAGGCATTCGCGCAAGGAACGATGGGGGCTGTGCCCGATCCGATTTCCAGCCGTGAACTGGAGCGATACGCCGACCGCCTTGGCCTCAGCCGCCAGCAGCGTCAGGCCATCGAGGCGATGCACGATCAATACCGAGCGGAATTCGC
>CAMPIL010000256.1 GCA_946886375.1 uncultured Phycisphaerales bacterium | reverse complement strand
CAGGCGTCGTTGGCGAAATCGACCGCAACGTGGAAGTTCGTGGTGTTTCATCACGCGGCGTTTTCCTCCAGTTCCAATCACGGCTCCGAACCGATCATGCAATGGCCCTTCAAGCAGTGGGGCGCGCACGCGGTCTTCGCCGGGCACGATCACACTTACGAACGTTGCGACGTCGGCGGCATTCCATACTTTGTTTGCGGCAACGGCGGGAAAAGCCTGTACGACCTTGGCGCGCCCCTGCCGCAGACGCAGTACCGCTTCAACGCCGACTACGGCGCGATGCTGGTGACGGTGGACGATCTGCACGCCACCTTTGAGACGTATTCCATTGCGAACGGCGGCACGCATCTGGATGCACACACCATGATCGCGGGCAGCGTCGTTCCTGATCTGGTCCCGCCCGCCGCAGCGTGGAAATACCTCGACAATGGTTCCAACCAGGGAACAGGCTGGCGAATGCCGGGATTCGATGATTCAGCCTGGTCCACCGGCAGCGCGCACCTGGGCTACGGCGACGATGACGAAACCACCACGGTGCAGTTCGGTCCCAACGCATCCAGCAAATACATCACCACCTATTTCCGCAGATCCTTCGACGTGACGAATCCGGACACGATCCAGGCGCTGCGCCTGGCGGTGCTGCGCGATGATGGCGTGGTCGTGTACATCAACGGAACTGAAGTCTTCCGATCCAACATGCCCGTCGGCGCGATCACGTACCAGACGCTGGCGTCCTCGGCCGTTGCGGATGAGAAGGAAGACATCTTCTATGAGGCGCCGATCGATTCGTGCATACTGGTGGCTGGAACAAATCTGATCGCGGTGGAATTGCATCAGTCAAGCGGATCAAGTTCGGACATCAGTTTTGATTTGATGCTGACGCCGACGATCGGCGCGCGGATGTGCCGGACCGACATTGCTCCCCCGCCGGATGGCGATGGGCATGTGAACGTGAGCGACCTGCTCGCGGTGATCGAGACATGGGGCCCCTGTGCGCCAGCGCCTGCGGCATGCGCGGCGGACATTGCGCCGGCTTGCGGCGATCATTCGGTGAACGTGAACGATTTGCTGGGCATCGTGAATACGTGGGGCGCGTGCCGATAGGTTGCGGACGGTGAAAAACATCGCGGCGTGGTGCGCACCACGCCGCGATGATTGCTCTTTTTATCGCCTCACGGGCACCCAATCGAAACGCCGGGGAACCATGGCTCAACGGTGAAGTTGGTCAGCGGCTGCGACAACTTGAGGATACGGATGTCCTCCTCATACAGCGTGATGTCGTTGTTGTTGCCGCTGGCGTACAGGCCCCAGTGCCATTGACACAGCGTGTGCACCGGCCGCGAGAACGTCGCACTCACGACCTTCTGGCCGTTCTGCCAGGCGTGCAGCGTGCCGGTGCTGTAGTTGATGTACCAGGTGATCTTGACCCATTGCTGCAGCGGCACGGATGGCGCGCCCGGCGCATAGGTGACGCTGCTGACGTGCACGGGCTTCAAGCGGCGCGTGGGATCGTCGAGGTTCAGCGTGATCACATCGGTCCAATTGTTGGAGCAATCGTTCGTAACGGTGCCGAGACTGAGCCACTTCGTGGGGCTGAAGTCGTAAGGCACCTTGAGCCAGATCCAGAAACTCACGATCACGCCGTTGGGCGCGTTGATGCCGCCGCTGGAGGGACTCGTGAAACTTGAGAGGCAGTTGTCGCCTTGGAACCGCAAGCCGCCGTAGCCACGGTGCGATTCACTCATCGCGCAGGTGACCTGCGATTTGTGCGACTTGGTGGGACTGACGAACCGATCGGTTGCAAAACCGGAGGTGCGGCACGGACCGCTTGAGTCGTAGCCGCCGGTCCAGCGGCTGTAGTTGCCCAGTTCAAAATTCTCGCACCAGACCGTACTCGCTGTGACGCAGCCGAATTGCGGTAGACAGGGACAATTTCCCCAGGCGTTGATGACTTCGAGCAGATCGCTCACGTTGACGGTTCCGTTCGGCAATATGTCCGACGGACACAGGCCGGGAGCAGGCGGGCACGAACCCCAGTTGTCCAGCACCGCGAGCAGATCGTTCACATCGGTCATGTGATCGTTGTCAACGTCTGAAACGCAGCCGAGACTTGCGAAAGTGCGTGGCGCGGCGAACAGGGTTGCGCTCACCGCGAGCGCCGCCAGCCAGCGGGGCGCCGATTGAATGACATTTCCCTTCAGGCGTGAGCCAGTTCGATCATGGAACTGCGTCAACGACATAGTGATCTTCCTCCTCTAGCAGCAGCGCTGCGGCGTTGGCAGGCAGCCGCAGCGGGCGTTCGACCTTACGAGTTTTTCATCGACTGCTGTTGCGGTGAATGTTGAAATTGGACGCTTCACCCGGAGGCATTGAGCAGCATCGCGGATTCGGATCGCAGACCTTCCGAACCACAGGCGCAGTCACGGCGTCTGATCGATCACGTCATGAATTCTGATCCACTGCCAGCGCGGCTTCCATTTGTTCACCGCGGCAAGGTGATCTGGATGTTTGACATACGCGGCGTAATCGGCCTCGCTGTCAAAGCCGACGTAGAACCCCACGTCATAGTCGCCATCGATGTTGCTGCGCCCGGCGTCCAGATGCCGGCCCGCGTAATAGGAGACAACGCCCGGAATGCGCGCCAGCATGCGATCGCAATCGGCAATGAGTTCCGGGGCGTCAGATGGATTCTGAAGTTTGAAAAACGCCAGATGATTGATGCGTGCCGGCCGCGGCGGCATTTTCTCAGCCGCGCACCCGCCAAGCACGATTGTCACCAGCGCCATCCAGACCAGGGAATATCGCATTAAACTGTCTCCTTCGTGACTCAGACAATGTAAAGTGATTCGCCGAATGGTCAACGCGCCCCACGTTGTTGTAACTTCGGAGTCAGATCAGCAGGAGTTGATCGATGCCGCGCGTGAAATGGCATTGCGACTGCAGACGTCCTTCATTCCGAATGCCCGTGCGGCAAGCCTCTCAAAAGATGACCTGATTCTTGCGTATCGCGATGACGGACTGGAACTGCGCGATATTGAATGCAAACCGGGCCGGGGGTTGCGCGTTGATTTCACATCGCTGAATCCCAGTGCGGCAGCGCGGCGAGGCCATCTGTCCCGCTCGCAACCACTGGCGAAAGCCATCGGCAAGAGCACGCGCACAGTGCTTGACGCCACGGCCGGCCTTGGCCACGACGCTGCGCTGCTGGCCTGCATGGGCTATCGCGTGCTTGCCGTGGAGCGATCGCCGATTGCCTTTGCGCTGCTCCAGGATGGTTTGCGCCGGGCACGCGCGGCGCCCGAGTTGCAAGAGTTTTTGGACAGACGATTGGCGATTGTAAACGCGGACGCTGGATCACTGATCGAGCAGATGGCGTCTCATGCGATGTTCGACGAGTTGGGTCGAGAATCATCGTGGGCGGAAGGAAATCTTGAAGCCTGGACGTTTCCGCCTGAGGCGGCATACATCGACCCGATGTTTCCACCCAAGCGCAAAAGTACCGCGTTGGCGAAAAAGAGCATTCGGCTTGTGCGAAAGGCGGTGGGCGACGACCCCGACGCCGCTGACCTGGTCGCGATTGCGCGGCGTCACATCAAGCGCGTCATTGTGAAACGGCCGACTTACGCATCGCCGCTCGCGGACGATCCCACGATGAGTTTTGGCGGCAAACTTGTTCGCTACGACGTGTACGTGGCGGGCCCGCATCAGACGCAACAATCGCGCGCATGAGAAAAGCGAGGGCGCAGCAACGCGCATCAGCCGTCTCAGTCCAGCACGCGGCCCAGCCTTCGACTTTTCGCCATAATCCGTTGTTTCAATGTTCGCCGTGGGTTCTTTCGGTTTTTGGCTAAAAACCAAATTTGGCGGATGGATAGTTCAGCGATTCGAGCACTCGCTATCGCGACACCACTGCGCATTCGAGTTGGCTCTCCCTCGCAGCGAGGATGCATTAATCATCGCTCCCCTCACAACTGACTTTTCGTCATAATCCGTTGTATGCAGAATCACACACATTCCACGCGGTGAACTCCGGGACGTCAGAGTGCCGTTCAGTTGCGTTTGTTGCGGCCTCGACGCTTTCCCTTGTCACTCGCGAGTAACGACTCGCTCGCCGGCTTGTCGGAGATCGCTTGTCGCCCTGCACGCAAAAACGACTTTTCGTCATAATCCGTTGTATGCGCATGACCCCAACAGAGCGGTGTCAATGCACATGTCACTGCCGCGACTTCGCCGCGCATTGCGGGGGCGGGAGCCCAGTCGGCGCGCACCAATCGCTGGATTGCGGTCCCCCCCAAATGCGCGGGAATGACAAGTCGCAACACCCCGATGAAGGCCGCGCTGGCGAGGGTCAAGGCGCTTCATCGCGCGTATTGAGACCGTGCGCACGGGGTCGCGCTCGTACCAGTGTTCCTGTTGGTCATCTGCGCTGGCGATCAGGTTTTGTAGTGACTGTTGATCCGCACGTAGCCTTCGGTCAGATCGCAGGTGAAGAATTCATCTTCTGCGCCGCCTTGACCCAAACGCAATTCGAGCACCACCAGCGGCTGCGCAAACGCGCGCTGCTGTTGCGACAATGGAGTTGCGACAGGCGCGCCGTTCGCGAACAGTGGAACATCGTTCGCGAACACGGCAAGCTGCTGAGGATCGATTTCAACGCCGCTTCGACCCGCGGCGGCGATGATGCGGCCCCAATTCGGGTCGCCGCCTGCGACTGCGGTGCGCACCAGCATCGAACCCGCCACCGTTTGTGCCACGCGCAGAGCGTCGGCGGGCGTGCGCGCTTCCTTCACCTGCACATGGATCAATTTGGATGCGCCCTCCCCATCTTTCACGATCATCAGCGCAAGTTCGCGTGCCGCGGCGGTCATCGCCTGCTCGACTGCCTCGGCGGGAACCTGCCCTGCCTTGCCCGATGCCAGCGCAAACACTGAGTCATTGGTAGATGTGTCGCCATCCACGCTGATGCGGTGAAAGCTCCTCTCAACGCTGCAGCGCATCGCGCGATCCAACGAAGGCGGATCCATGGCCGCGTCGGTCAGCAGCAGCGCGATCATTGTCGCCATGTTCGGATGAATCATGCCCGATCCCTTGGCGATTCCCGCGACGCGGAACGTTCTGCCCTCATGCGTCCCGTGCACCTGCACCATCTTGGGCCTGGTGTCCGTGGTCATCATCGCGCGTGCCGCGCGCGAGAGCCCGTCGGCTTTTGCATCATCCACCACCTCCGGAATTGCCGCGATGATTTTCTCTTCCGGGAGCTGCTCGCCGATTACGCCCGTCGAGTTCATCAGAACTGACGTAGCGGGGCAACCCAGACGGCCTGCGAGCGCGCTGATGGCGCGCTCGGCACGGCGAAAGCC
>CAMPIL010000255.1 GCA_946886375.1 uncultured Phycisphaerales bacterium | reverse complement strand
GCACGGAATCCGATACACATCAGAACCAACACTCTCACAAAATGGCCCGCTCAGCCTGGAGTTGCGTATGCGCGGGCGGCCGACGTCGCGATTGCTGGCAATGCTGGGTGGCGCGTGGCGGCGGGACATCGTCGCCCGATTCACGACGATCGGACCAAACCTGGCGTGGATGACCGTTGAGAGTCCGATGCGTTTTCATGTTCTGTTTACAGGCCGACCATCATCGCGACGTGGATGCGATACGCAGACCGTCATGCTTTTGCCGCGCGGTCTCGGCATCAGCGCGTTGCGCGCGCTTGTGCTCGTGTATTCCTTGCTGCACGACGATCGGCGAATTCTCGATCGACTGGATTTTCACGCTGGATTCGGCGCGACGGATGAACCGCTGCGTCGGTTTGCTGAAATCATCAACCAGATGGAGGTCGCGTGATCGCTCCCGCCCCCGGAAGTCAAACACGATTCCGCCTGACCATCATTCATCCTTGTGTTGGCCGGCGCGCGGGAATGAAGCGGTACATCCGAACCTGGCAGATGGAACCGATCCCCGCGGCCATGATTGCGGCGCTGACGCCGGCAGATGTTGAGAAGCGGTTCTACGACGATCGCTTCGAGACGATCCCTTTCGACGAACCCACGGACCTGGTCGCGATCAGCGTCGAGACCTATACCGCCAAGCGTGCCTACCAGATTGCCAGCGCTTACCGCCGACGCGGTGTGCCTGTGGTGATGGGTGGCTTTCACGCAACGCTCTGTCCCGATGAAGTCGGCCAATACTGCGAATCTCTGGTTGTCGGCGAGGCTGAGGGCGTGTTTCCGCGCGTCATCGATGATTACCGGCACGGCCGCCCAAGTCATGTTTATCGCAGCGATGGCCGACCCGCATTGGCGACCACCCCCGATCGCTCGATCTTCCGCAACAAACGGTATTTGCGGATTGGCTTGGTTGAATTCGCGCGCGGCTGCAAGTTTAAATGCGACTTCTGCGCCGTTCAGTCGTTCTTCGGCGCAACCCAAACGCACCGGCCGATCGATCTTGTCGTGCGGGAGATTCAGCACGTCCGCAAACCCGGCCAAATGATTTTCTTTATCGATGACAACATCACCTCAGACATCAATGCTGCAAAGGAACTGATGCGGGCGCTCATTCCGCTCAAGATTCGTTGGGTCAGCCAGTCGAGCATCAATGTGGCCTACGATGAGGAGGCGCTTGACCTGATGAAGCGCAGCGGTTGCCAGGGCCTGCTCGTTGGATTCGAAAGTCTCAACCCCGAGAGCCTCTCGGCAATGAACAAGGGTTTCAACCTGATGCGCGGCGGCCCGCGAAACGCCCTGGCAAATTTTCGGAGATACGGCCTGCGGATCTACGGCACATTCATTTTCGGTTACGACAGCGACACGCCGGAGACGTTCGATTCGACCGTACGTTTCGCGCGTGAAGAAGGCATGTTTATCGCGGCATTCAATCACATCACGCCGTTTCCGGGTACACCGCTGCACCAGCGCATGCAGAACGAAGGCCGACTGCTCTATGATGCGTGGTGGCTGGATGATCGCTACCGCTACAACATGGTGCCGTTTCGACCCAGCCAGATGAGCGCCGAGGAGTTGGCACGCCGCTGCGTTGAAGCCAGGCGGCGGTTCTATGGCTGGAGCAGCATCCTGGGCCGGGCCGCCAAACCAGTCAATCGGCGCGATCCCTTCATGCTGGCGAACTTCCTGATCATCAACGCCATGCACCAGTGGGATATCGAGGGTCGCAATGGACTGCCGCTGGGAGATGAAGCGTGCGAAGAATCGCTGCTCAAGGCGTGCTGAGGCTCGACGAATCCGCCAAAAAGAGCCAGTGGCTGGATTTTGGACTTGCCGCTCCCACAGACGACGCAGTGCTGCGGCGCCTTATGCGCGAGAATCTGATGCCGGGTCGCATCTCTCTGGGTCTGGAATGCGAGCCGTCCTACTTTGACGCACTGTCGATCGGAGCGTATCGCTGTCAGGCTATTGTGGCTCGCGAATCTAATTCAGGTCACATCATGGCTATGGGCACTCGTAGTGTTCGCCACATGTACTTGAATGGACGCGTTACGAGCGTTGGTTACCTCGGTCATCTCCGCACCGATTCACAGTATCGACGACGATCACGGTTGCGCACAGAAGGGTATGCTTTGGCCCGCACATTGCGCCTTGCCCATGAAGCACCCTTCGACCTGACGTGCATCCTGGCAGACAACCAGCAGGCTCGGCGCCTGTTCACAGCCGGTGTGCGTGGGGTTCCAAGCTATGTCGAATGTGACCGAATTGTCACGCTCGCGATTTCCACGCACCGTCGCGTCAAGCAGCCAGGATCTTCAGCGATCAAAATTGAAGCCGGTTCGGCGCAGCGCCTAGGTGAGATAGCCGCATGCCTCGATCAGAACAATCGGCGGTTTCAATTTGCTTCTTGTTGGACAATTGAGGACCTGCTATCGACGGAACGATCGCGCGGACTGCGCCCACACGATTTCCACGTTGCAGTTTCGTCTGGGCAGGTGGTCGGAGTTGTCGCGCGATGGGATCAGCGGGCTTTCAAACAGGTCATCGTTCGCGATTACGAGCCGGTTTTGCGGCGATGGCGACCGTTGATCAACTGCCTGTCGCCGCTCATCAATCAGCCGCGTCTGCCGGCAATTGGTGAACCCATCAACAGCGTATTCCTCTCGCATCTGGCAATCGATGATGACGACCCGGCGATTGTCCTGCCGCTGATCGAGTCCGCTCGACGTGAGGCACGCGCGCGCGGTCATGATCTCTTGATGATGGGGTTCTCAGCGCGGCATCCATTGCTTCGATCGATTCGGCAGTCCACCTCTCACCACGCCTGCGAAAGCATCCTTTATATCGTGAATTGGACGAATGATCCCGATCTTGTCGAAAGTTTCAATGGAAGGGTCACGCATCTGGAGATCGCGACACTATGAACAGCCGGTTGTCTCATCGCGACGAATGGTCAGCCAGTCTCAAGTCTGAAATGTTCGACCTCATGTCGGCACATTTCGTGGACATGTCGCGCGATCAATTCGATCGTGATCTCGACAATAAGCACTGGGCCGTGCTGGTGGAGGACGAAGCATCGCGCCTCGTGGGGTTTTCAACATTCGCGTTGTATCGCGAGGAATACTGTCGCCGAACCGTGAATGTCCTCTGCTCGGGTGACACGATTGTTGATCGATCCCGTCCGCCATGCACCGCCTTATTGCGGTGTTGGATTCAATCGGTCGAGCGCTTGAAAGAGGCCGACGCGCTTGAACCACTGTATTGGCTTCTGCTGGTGTCCGGATTTCGGACCTATCGCTTCCTGCCGGTGTTCTGGAAGAGTTTTTTTCCAAGGCAAGGCCAGCCAATTGACGGCACAAGCCGTGAACTGATGAACTACATCGCGGCCAGGCGCTTTGGAAGTTGCTTCAATCCCGCAACCGGCATTGTGCGCTTCGAAAAACCGCAGGTATTGCGGCGCGACTTGAACGGCGTCCCGTCAAATCGACTCCACGATCCGCACGTCGCCTTTTTCGACGAGCGCAATCCCGGGCATGAAAGTGGCGATGAACTGGTGTGTCTCACACGCCTGTGCCGGAGCAATCTCACATCCGGAGGACTTCGGATGCTGCAGGCTCAAACGCAGTTGCTGTGCATGGGCACGTGAATGGCGGCCCCCCAACCCATCTGCATCCTGGCGCACGCCGCATGGATTGGCTCATCCCTCAACGGATATCGGCAGTACCGCGCCGCCCTGCACGATCCCGCCAGGGCGCAGCGCGAAATGCTCATGCGCTGTTTGCGACTGAATGCCGACACACGCTTTGGGCGTCAGATGGGTTTTGCGGGCATTCGTGATGTGGGCGATTATCAACGGCGCGTTCCGCTGTCGCGCCATGAGGATTATGTTCCCTTCATCGATCAAATCAAGAGCGGCGAGAGTGCGATCCTTACGTGTCAGCAGGTCCGTCGCCTGGTCCCGACGAGCGGCTCAACCCAGGCTCGCAAGTTGATTCCGTACACTGACGATCTGCATCGCGAATTCAACCGTGCGATCGGGGCGTGGATCACGGACATCTATCTTCGTCATCCGTCGTTGGCAGGGGGTCCGGCATACTGGTCGATTAGTCCCGCAGGTTGCTTCACTCCCGACGGGGAGTCCGCGGTTCCCATCGGCTTCGATGATGACACTGCGTATCTGGGAGGAATCGCCCGCAGAATCGTCGCCCGCACACTCGCCGTGCCTGCCGCGGTGCGGATGATTGATGACCTCGAGTCCTTTCGCTATGTCACTCTGGCGTCCCTGTTGCGAGCAAGACAGTTGCGCCTAATTTCGGTCTGGCATCCGTCGTTCCTCACGCTGTTGCTTGAACCGCTACAGCGACACTGGAATTCGCTTCTCCGCGACATCTCGGATGGGACGTTGTCTCCGCCGACAAGATTGCCAGTGCACGTCAACGCGCAACTTTCAACGCACCTTCGACCAGATCCGACCCAAGCCAGGCGGCTTGGCGCCCTGCATCCCGCCGACGCCGATGCGATCTGGCCACGCCTTCGCTTGATCAGTTGCTGGGGCGACGGGGCATCGTCGAACTGTCTGGATCTGATTCGCAAACAGTTTCCGCACGCGCGGATTCAACGCAAGGGATTAATTGCTACTGAAGGGATCGTGACCATCCCCTGGGGCGATGCGCACCCCTTGGCGGTCCGTTCGCATTTCTTTGAGTTTGTGACAGACAATGACACGGTGCTTCTGGCCCATGAGTTGAGAGAAGGTGAGGAATATTCTGTGGTGCTCACGACTGGAGGAGGTCTTTATCGATACAGGTTGCGAGATCGCGTGCGAGTGACAGGGTTCTGCTCGCGCACGCCCTCGCTGACGTTTATCGGAAAGGACGATGGCGTCGCTGACCGGTGCGGAGAGAAACTCTCTCAAGGGTTCGTGGCACAAATACTGGATCGTGTATGCGCGCATCACCGCTTGGCGCCTGCGTTCAAACTTCTGGCCCCGGAACGGAGTGACCTCGGATGGCAGTACGTCCTGTATGTGGATCAATGCGATACTCCGCCCGCCGCGATTGCTGAGTCATTGGAAACCGCGCTCTCGGAGAACCCGCACTACCGGTATTGCGTGACACTTGGTCAACTCAAACCGGCAGCAGTCAAAAGAACAGCGCCCGGAGCGCTCCGGCGTTATGTCGAAGAGATGTGTCGACGCGGCCAACGTGTGGGTGAGATCAAACTGTCTCCTCTCGCAATCACTTCCGGCTGGTCCAAGATATTCGAGTGCAAATCTATGTGTGAAGAGGTCTAGGCTCTGTTTGACAGATCAAGCAGCCTCAGGCAGCGCTGGATCATGGCGAGT
>CAMPIL010000254.1 GCA_946886375.1 uncultured Phycisphaerales bacterium | reverse complement strand
CGATGGCGGCTCCGGGCGAGATCACGGGCGGCTCGCCCAGGCCGATGACCCCGCGCTCGTCGTAGCCCGGGCCGGTCATCATGTGGACGACCAGCTCGCCCACGTCGCCGATGCCGGCCAGCTTGTAGGACTCGAAGTCGACGTTGAGCATCCTGCCGGTCGGAACGGGCCGCGATTTTGCACGAGGTTTGGGCTTGACGCGATTCCATCACACGCGTGCATCGTTGTTGAACGGAACGATTGAGCAACTTGACGTCGGCGAAATCTGCTTCGACGGCGAGGCGCAGCGCCGTTGGTTCATCAACATCGCGGATGCGGGGATTGGCGCATTGGTCGCGCGCCGAGCGAATCGCACATCCAAGGCCGGCGGAGGATTCCTGACGTATCTCGCCGGCGCGCTGCGAGAAATCGCTTCGTTTCAGCCATTTTCCGCGAGAGTCGTCGCAGACGGCGTATTGCTTCACGACGGCGCATGTGCGTCGATTGTTGTTTGCAACGGCGCATTCCACGGCGGCGGGATGCGGCCTGCGCCTGACGCATCACCCATTGACGGCATGCTCGACGCGGTGTTGCTCAAAGCCCTGACTCGGCGGGCCTTGGCATTCAACGTGCTGCCTCGAGTCTATTTTGGCAGTCACGTGAATCACCCTGCCGTCACATGCGTGCGTGCGCAAACGCTGCGGATTGAAGCGGACGATCCAATTCCACTTGCGTTGGATGGCGAAAACGCCGGCGCATTCACCAGACTTTGCGTCGCGGTGGTTCCCGGGGTGCTGCGCGTGCGCGTACCCCGGCGGCTGTGCAAGGTGTGAACCGCGCAACGGTGTGATGAATCACTGTGCCAGGTTGTTATTGATCGGCTGCTCGCCGCACGCCACGACTTCCGGCTGGCGCGAGGTGTATTCGTGCAGGACAGGCACGTGGTCTGAGAGCCAGAACTTGGACTTGCCGGGCGATTTCAGGCCTTGGAGCCACAGGCGTTGCTCGCCGGCGCCGGCGATGTTCATTTCGCGGTCTGGCGAAGACACGAAGATGTAATCGACGCGGATATTCGGCTTGCCCTTCCCGCCGCGCGTCGGCTCATGGGTGTTGAAGTTGTTGAACTGAAACAGGTCGGCGTACTTGCCCTGGCTGACCAGGTCGAGTTCATCGCTGCCGAACTGAATATTGAAATCGCCGCCAAGGATGTTGACGTCGGCATGCACCTGGGCTTCACGGGCCGCGAGCCACTGGAGCGTTTCCGCCAGTTGCTTGATGCGGACGTGGCGCTCAAAGCCCCAATTGGTGAAATGCACGTTCACGACGCGCACCAGGCCGGTGCCAGGCACTTGAAACTCCCCCATCACGCTGACGCGCCGGAAGCCCAGCAGCAGGCGGCTGGTCTGCGATTTGAGGTGCAATTCATCGTAGAAGAGAAACGGATAGCGGCTGATGATCGCAACGCCTTCATGATCGGTGGTGCGCTTGGTTCCGCGCCAGTGGCAGTCAAGGTCGTTGGCGAGCAACGCGGCGGTGTTGGCTTCCTCGGGATTGCGCGAGCGTTCAAACAGCACTTCCTGGCACAGGATGAAATCAGGCGTTTCGGCCAAGTCGCTCTGCAAGTGGTCCGCCATGACCGAGAGTTGCTTGGGGTTGTTTCGGTGCTGCATGTTGAAAGTCAACACGCTCAGGCGATCCTGCCGGCCGAGGTTCATTTCGCTCATGCCGTTGGTTGAAGCGGTGTTTTTCATCGCGCCCAGCGCCGCGTTCTGCGGGTTCGTGTTGGAGGCCTGGCAGCCAAGGAGCGTGCCGTGGATCAGACCGGCCACCGACAGCGAGATTGCTTTGAGTTGCACGTGCGGTCCTTTCGGCTCATCGTGGAGCCTGTGAGAGTCATGGAGGCATCACGTCCGGGCGATGTGCCTGGTCCCTTGCGGACAAGGCGGCCGCACGCAGGTCGGCCGAGAACGCGACGCGCGTTTCCAAGCCTCACATGTCGGCAACGTTCCACCAATGCCTGCGCGCACTTGCGTGCGCACTTCGGCCGAATGCACCGACACAAACAAAAAGATCGCATACTTTCTGCGTCGGCTTATCGGAACGAACAGAACGTAAACGCCCCGACAGCCTCAGGGGTTCCCCTCTATCCGAAAAACAACGGGTTTTGAACACTCTCACGCGGGATGAGGCCGCTGAAACACAGATGAGCCCGCATCTGCGGCTGTATTCCGGACTTAACGTCCCGAGCCGCGGCGATCAACTCACCTTGACCGGATTGCGCGCGGGGCTCTTGGCAGCGGCTTCACCGCGGAATTTCACCGCGGTCCCGCCCTGGGGTTTGTCCAGGCCGAACGCGTCATGCACCACCTGCAACGCGCGCTCGCCGAACTCCTTGGGCACGATGCAGGAAATCTTGATGTCGGAAGTCGTGATGTTGGCGATGGGAATGCCCGCATCGCCCAAGGCCTTGAACATGGTGGCCGCGACACCACTGTGGCTGCGCATGCCCACGCCCGCCACGCTCACCTTCGCCAGGCCGATTTCCACCGCCACCTCGCCAGTGCCCAGTTGCTCAATTGCCTTGCTGGCGGCGATCTTCACATCCGCAAGATCATTGTGATCGACGGTGAACGAAAGGCTGGCGCTGTCTTCGTGCGTGGTCTGGATGATGTCATCCACCACCACGTTCGCCTTTCCGATCAGGCCGAAGATCATTCCCTGTACGCCGGCACGATTGGGGATTCGGCGGAGGCTGATGCGGCCGAGGTCTTTCTTCAGGGCGCACCCCGCAACAACGATGTCTTCCATTTCAGCAGTTTCCTTCGAAATGAGCGTGCCCGGATCGGACTTGCCGCTGTGGCGCACGTGAATGGGCACGCCGAACTTCTGGCCGAACATGACCGAGCGCGTCTGCATGACCGCAGCGCCGCTGGAGGCCAGTTCGAGCATTTCCTCGTAACTGATTCGATCGAGTTTGCGCGCGTTCGGCACGATGCGCGGGTCGGCGGTGTAGACGCCGTCCACGTCGGTGTAGATTTCGCACGTCCCCCCGTTGCCGTTGGCGCCGATGCCCAGCGCGGCCGCGAGCGCGACGGCCGTTGCATCGGATCCGCCCCGGCCGAGCGTTGTGATTTGACCGTCTTCCGTCACGCCTTGGAATCCTGCGGCGACGACGACGCGCCCCGCTTTCAATTCGCGCTGAATGCGCGTGACGTCAATGGATTGAATTCGCGCGCGGGTATGGATGGGATCGGTCAGAATGCCCATCTGCGCGCCGGTCATGCTGATGGCATCCACGCCGAGCGTCTGGATCGCCATAGCCATCAAGGCGATGGAAACCTGCTCGCCCGTGGACATGAGCATGTCCATCTCGCGGGCGGACCTGGCGGTCGGTGCAGCGGACTTGGTTGAGCTCTCAGACTTCTCAGGCCGGGCCGTAACTTGCTCGGCAAGTTCGATCAATTCATCGGTCGTGTGACCCATGGCGGACACGACAACAACCACATCGTGGCCGTTCTTGCGGGCCTCAACAGCCCGCCGGGCACAACGGAGAAGCTTCTGCGAGTCGGCCACCGAGGTGCCGCCGAATTTTTGGACGATCACAGCCATGGGCGGGAATGATATCGGCTACTTGAGTATTGGGACACAAAACCGGACCAGCGTCTTACCGCATCTTCAATCGCTTGAACGCGACCCAGCTCATTTTCAGCAAAAGCCAGCCGTGGCGGAAGCGGTGGATGTTGGTCTCGCCGTAGGTGCGGGCGCGGTAGCGCACGGGCACTTCGATGATCTTGAAGTTGGCCTTGGCGGCGCCGAAGATCAGGTCGAAATCGCCGAACGGGTCGAAATCGCCGAAGTAGTGTCGGTTGGCGGCGATGATCTGGTAGTTCTGCCGCGTGAGCGCCTTGGTGCCGCACAGCGTGTCACGGAAGCGCTGCCCCAGCAGCCAGGTGAACAGGATGCTGAAGAAGCGATTGCCCGCCTTGTTGAGGAAACGCATGGCCTGGTCTTCCATGGGATAGACCAGCCGCGTGCCGTTGATGAACTCAGCGGTTCCGTCGGCGATGGGTTTGAAGAACCGCGGCAGGTCCTCGGGCGGGACGGTGAGGTCGGCGTCGAGAATCATCAGCACATCGCCGCTCGCCGCGGCGAACGCCTTGCGCACCGCGTCGCCTTTTCCCTTGCCGTTGCCTTGAAGCAGCAGTTTGATGTCCTTGTCAGGATTTGCAGCGGTGACGCGGCGGATTTCGTCCGCGGTGCCGTCGGTGCTGTTGCCGTCGATGAAAATGATTTCGGTGTGCGAGCCAATGCGCGGCACACGGCGCACGGCGTCGGCGATGTTGCCACGCTCATTGCGCGTGGGAATCACCACGCTGCAGGTTAATCGGTCGGCGTTCTGGGGCGGCATGACCGGCCGCGCAACGAACAGTTGCGTCAGGCACAGGTGCGTGAAGGGCCAGACTTTCGCCAGCAGCCTGTTGAACAATGCGTTGAGCCCCCACACGCGCTTGGGCAGCAGCGTGTGCGTGGAATGGGAAACAACTTCAAACCCAGCCAGCCGAAGCAGGTTGTCGAAGTCGTGCGAACTCAGCCAGTTCTGTTCGCCCGCCGGACGCCTCAGACCGATGCGTGAAGCCAGGCGCAGCAGCGGCCCCCACAGCGCGTTGTAATAACTGAGCACCACCCGCGTGCCCGGCGCGCACACTCTGCGGATGCATTCCAGCGATGCCTGGATGTCCTGCATGTCGGCGAGTGCATGATCGATGAGCACGAAATCGAATTGCTCATTGATCGCGAAACTCTCCGGATTCAATAATCGAAACTGAATGTTGCCTGATGGATGTCGCTTTCTCGCGGCATCAAGAATCGCAGGGCGAGTGTCAATGCCAACGCCGAAACTCGGCTGAACGCTTGCCAGCAGATCGCCCAGCCCGCAGCCCACATGCAGAACGCGAGCGTTCGTCGAAACGTGCAGGCGGAACAGCCGGGCCAGTTCCGCGTAGTAGTAGCGGTTGCGCTGAGCCCAGCGGACCATGGTTGGGGCATCGTCATCAAGCGAGTTCAGATCCCGTCCGATATCTGAATCGGTCGCGGCGCAGGCGTTGTTCACGTCTGCGGAGTCTTGGACGAGATTCGTTTCATTCTGACCCACCTGGTTCTGCTCCGAGTGCCGGCTTCTGCACCTTAATCGACATTCGCGGTATCGTTCAACACTCATGCAAAGACTGGACCCCATTGCCAGCCAGGAACACTGGGACAGCCTTGCGGATCGTTACGATGCGGACAAGCAGCGCAACGATACGTACTACTCGGCCCTGAAGTCGTGTTTTGACCGGGCGATCCCCCGGTCAGCCCGCGGCCATGTGCTGGAACTTGGCTGCGGCACCGGGCAGGTGCTGGCGTCGCTGCAAC
>CAMPIL010000253.1 GCA_946886375.1 uncultured Phycisphaerales bacterium | reverse complement strand
CAATACGACCGGCATTTCCTACACAAAGCCTTTCATCTCCGATCCGTGCTCGCCGTAATTGCGTACAAAGGACAGAATGGCTGGGGGAAACTTGCGTGGCATGCTCGCATGATACTGCGATCGCAGGGCCGCTGGAGTTCAGAGATGCTCTTTCGCCGGCGGCACGGGGTCGAATCCGTGCCCGCCGAACGGATGGCAGCGCAGAATCCGGCGAACCGTCAACCATGATCCCTTCATCGCTCCGTGCGTGCGCAGCGCTTCAACGGAATACTCCGAGCACGATGGAAAGAAGCGGCAGTGGCCGCCCATGACCAGTCCCAAAGTCACCTGGTATAGGCGAACGCCCCACACCAGAACCCGCGCCATGGGGCCTACCGTTCCGGCCGATCCGGCGTTGGTTGCGTTTGAGACCTCTTCATCCATGTCGCATGCAGTTTCTTCACCGCACTCAGCAGGTCGCGCTGGTATTCCTTCGTGCTCAGCGGCTCGTGCGGTCGAACGTTGATCACCACATCATAGCCGCGGCCTAGTTCCGACCACTCGTGCGGTTGCAGTCGGAACGCTTCGCGCAACTTCCGCTTGATTGTATTGCGAATCACGGCGGTGCCGATGCGTCGCGGCGCCGCCAGCCCAAGTCGCATGTGGTTGAGGTCATTCGGGATGCCATACACGAGCAGGGGACCCGCGCTCGCGCGAGTTTTTGCCGCGTACACCTTCTCGAATTGAGCGCTGCCGCTGAGCCTCATTCGGCGCGGATACAGGCGGCGTTGTGAAGGTGGCGGCACGATCAGATCGTACCTCAATCACGCGCCAGCGCGGCCTGGTAACGATCCATCAACCGCACCCGCGTGATCAAGCCGCGAACCTTGCGGCCGTCGTTGCCGTCCAGCACGGCCAGACTGTGGGCGTCGTGCTTGGAAAACTTGTCCAGCACAAGGTCAAGCGATTCATCCATGGTGACCGTGGGCAGGTCAACGCGCTGCATCTCGTGTACCTGAAGAAGTGGAATGGCCTCGCGATAGACCAGCGCGGCGGACAAGTCCGCGCCCGTCACCATGCCGATGTATCGATCGCGATCGTCCACCACCACGAAATCGCGCACCAGATGCTTTTCACTCAGTTCCAGCAGACGCTGCGCGGAGTGATTGGTATGCACGAGCACCGCAGGAACCAATGGAACATCATGCACCGAGAGTCGGCGAAGAATCGTCAGATCGCTGAGCGTGCCAACCCGCACCCCCATCTGGGAGAGTTTCACGGTGTACACGCTCTCCGGATACACCAATCGTCCAACGATCGTGCTGATGACTGCGGCGAACATCAAGGGCAGGATGATGCTGTAGCTCTGGGTGATTTCGTAGACGAGCAGAATGGCGGTCAGCGGCGCGTGCGCGGTCGCTGCGATCATCGCGCCCATGCCGACCAATGCGTAATGTGCCGGTGTAGCGCCAGGAAACCAGCCGAGCGCGGCGGCGACGTAGCCGAACGCGCCACCAACGCATGCGCCCAGCAGCAGCGACGGCGCAAACAACCCGCCGGAGCCGCCCGAGCCAATTGTCAAGCACGTGGCGATCAATTTCAGCGTGCCAATCGCCACAATCAGCGCGAACAACGAACCGGGCTTCAGCGCGTTGCCTGAATCGTAGTAGAAAGCAGGATCGAGCATTTGCGTGATCACCGGATATCCGTTGCCGTAGAACTCCGGCATCGCGCGCGAGGCTGGACCGGCCCACAACATATACACAAGGCCAATCAATCCAAGCGCGGCCGCGCCGATTGCCGGCTTCAGGATGAGCGGCGCGCGGATGCGCCGGAACAGTGTTTCGCTGAGGGTGAGCCCACGGGTGAACATTGCGCCGGTGACGCCGCACGCCAGGCCCAGCCCGAGATACACGGGAACCTGCCAGACGGTGAACTGGCTTTGGCCGGTGAAAAACGCCGGTCCGACCCCGAACAGCGGCTGGTCGCCGACCATGCCGCGCGTCCACGCCGAGGAAATGACAGCCGCGATCACGATGGGCGTGAAAGTGCGCAGCGAAAAATCGCGCAGCAGAATTTCCAGCGTGAAAAAGATGCCCGCAAACGGCGCATTGAAGACGGACGCGATTCCCGCCGCGGCACCGCACCCCAGCAGGGTGGCCGTGTTCTGAGTATTGGCCCGGAAGACGCGACCGATGTTCGAGCCAATCACCGATCCGATCGTGACGATTGGTCCTTCAGCGCCGGCCGATCCGCCCGAACCGATCGTCAGCGTGGATGCGATCCATTTGCCCAGCGCGATTCGCAGTTCCATTCGAGATTTCTTGCGGTGAATGGAGTACATCACCGCAGAAACGCCAGGAGCCTGGCCCTTTTCACCGAGCACGGCCAGCACGAGGCCCGTCAGCAGCGCGCCGACGATCGGCGCAACTGGAATGAGCCAGAACAGCAGATCGCGATTGGCGGTGGCCACCCATTGCTCAATCCAGTGCAGGGGCATGATGAATGCCATCGCCACCGTACCCATGACCAGGCCGATGATGGCCGCGATCATGATGAGGTACCAATCGCGCTGCAGGTGCAGGTGTGTTCCCCAACGCGTCAATGATCGAAAGACTTTTCGCGCCATCGCGTCTCGTCATCCCAAATACCGCGGCCATGCCAGGATCGCAAGTCTAGCCCTCGCCATCGGCTTGATCGCCCGGGCTGGATGAGAAACGCGATCAGCCCGGCTCGAACGCAGCCTCGGCGAGATCGATTGCCCGGGCCAGCGCGGCCGCCTTGTTGACCGTCTCCTGATACTCCGCCGAGGGCACGGAATCGGCGACAATTCCTGCTCCGGCCTGCACGTGAACCGTCCAAGTCGGTCCGGCGCCTTCAACTTTTGGCGTGTCGCCGATTTCACCTGTCGGAATGACCATGGTGCGCAGGGCCAGAGCGATGTCCATGTCGCCATTGAATCCCACCGCGCCGATGCCGCCGGCGTACGGCCCGCGCCTGGTCGGCTCAAGTTCATCGATGATCTGCATGGCCCGCACCTTGGGCGCGCCGCTGACAGTTCCCACGGGCAACGTGTTGCGCAGGGCGTCCCAGCAGTCCAGACCGTGGCGCAGGCGGCCTGTAAGCGTTGAACTCAGGTGCATGACGTGGCTGTACCGCTCAACTTCCATGATCCGATCCAGTTTGATCGAGGCGGTTTCGCAGACCCGACCAAGATCGTTGCGGCCCAGATCGACCAGCATCACGTGCTCGGCTCGTTCCTTGTCATCCGCAAGCAACTCGCGCTCCAGCGATTCATCGTGCTGGGCCGTCGTGCCGCGTCTGCGCGTGCCCGCCAATGGCCTGTTGGTAACGACGCCGTCTTCGACGCGGCAGAGAATCTCCGGGCTTGAAGCAACCAGAATCGATCCATGCGCCTGCAGATAGATCATGTACGGACTGGGATTGACGATGCGAAGCGCGCGATAGATTTCAAACGGATCAGCGACAGTGCAGCGCTCGAATCGCTGACTCAGCACGATCTGAAACGCATCGCCGGCTGCGATGTATTCCTTGGCGCTGCACACAGCGTGCTCGAACTGCGACTGCGTGAAGTTGGATTGCATCGCCACATGCGGAAAACCCGCGAGATCAAGATCAACGCTGCCCGGCGGCAGTGGAATCGCGGCGTGCGCTTCCAGCCGATCGACGAATCGATCCAGTTCCTCGCAACCCGCGCGATAGGCTTCATCCGCCGATGAATGCTCCGCAAGCACGACGTGGTTGACCGCGTACAGCACCTTCTCCACGTGATCGAACACCGCGACCTGGCGATACAGGCCAAAGTGCATGTCGGGCAGGCGGCGGTCATCGTTTGGTGCGGTCGCAAACGGCAGTTTGCGCGGTTCCTGAAATCGAATGGTGTCGTATCCCGCGTAGCCGACCCACCCTCCGG
This sequence comes from uncultured Phycisphaerales bacterium, assembly GCA_946886375.1. The sequence continues at coordinate 1,483 of CAMPIL010000253.1, read as the reverse complement.
TGAATCGCCGCAGCGCGCCTGCTGCGCGATCGGGGACGACTCTCCACTCGCCTGTCAATTGCCGCGGCACGCCCAGCGGAACTGGATGATGAAGCACCGATCGTGTGCCAAGGCGGTGATCGAGCACGGTGACTTCGTTGCGGCGCGCGATCACTTCCATCGCAGGCTGCGCGCCCAGGAACGAGTGCCGGCCCACGGAAGCGCCGTTCTCGACTGATTCCAGCAGGAAACTCGGGGCGGTGCGCTCATCCGGGGCCACCAGCCGACGATAGGCAAGCACCGGCGTCAGTTGATCGCTCATCAAGCGCCGTGTGAGAGCGATGACCGTGCCTTGCGAGGCCAGCGTGCGAAATGTCGGCAGGTCCATCATTCGCATGAGAGTTCGCAGTGTACCGCATGGCTTGGGAGGTCCGGACAACCCCGTCGGTGCGGCACGCTACAATTCGGCTGTTGCGATGAACTCCGGCCATTCACCCATCGCCCGCAATGGCCACGCCGATCGAAACGGATCGGCGGCCGCCGACCTGCGCCGCATCACCAAGACCTACTACAAGCCCGACGGATCGGTGCTGGTAGAGGCTTTGCGCGGCATCGACCTGACCATTGCACCCGGGCAGTACGTCGCCATCATGGGCGCATCGGGTTCCGGGAAATCCACGCTCATGAACATCCTCGGCTGCCTCGATCGGCCGACCAGCGGCGAGTATCTGCTGGACGGCAGCGATGTCGCCCAAATGGATGATGATTCACTCAGCCGGGTGCGGGGCCAGAAGATCGGCTTCGTGTTTCAGGCGTTCAATCTCATCAGCGAACTGAACATCGTCGAGAATGTTGAAGTGCCGCTGTTCTACCAGGGCGTGAACAAGCACGTGCGGCGCGAGCGCGCCATCCAGAAACTTAACATCGTGGGATTGGGCGACCGCCTGTCGCACCGGCCGCGCGAACTCTCCGGCGGACAGCAGCAGCGCGTCGCCATTGCCCGGGCGCTGGTGACCCATCCCGCCATCATCATGGCCGATGAACCAACCGGCAACCTCGACTCCAAGACCGGCACAGCGATTCTGGAATTGCTCACGGAACTGCATAATTCCGGCTTGACCATCATCGTCGTCACCCACGATGAGCGCGTCGCCGACCGATGCCAGCGTGTCATTCGCCTGCGCGATGGGGAGTTGGAATCCGACATTATGCGGAACAACGGTTCGAAATAGGCGGTGCATCAACGCGCATGCGAATCCTTGGCATCGATCCCGGACTGAGCCTGACTGGATATGGTTGCGTTGATCTGGCTTCGAATCAGATCGAGCCGCGACTGGTGGAGGCGGGGGTGTTTCGATTGCAATCCAAGACGCCGATGGCCAATCGCCTCGCGCAACTCTTTGATGATCTCTCGCAACTTCTGGATGAATTGAAGCCTGACGTGATGGTGGTGGAGAAACTGTTCACGCATTACAAGCACGTGCGCACCGGAATACTGATGGCG
>CAMPIL010000252.1 GCA_946886375.1 uncultured Phycisphaerales bacterium | reverse complement strand
GGCGGATGAGGTACAACGCTTCGGGTGAGGACTCGCCGGTCTTGCGATCGATCGGCGTGACGATCGAAAGTTCGGCATCATGATCGATGACTTGGTTGAGGTCGCTTAACTCGCCATCGACCTTCGCGCCGATGGCCGACTTGGCCAGCCCCGGTCCAATATCCGCGGCGACCTGTGCGGCGGTCACTGGCTTGTCGTACTGGCGGACGCTGCCATCAGGCAGTTTGATTTGAATGGGAGAGGACATATGAGTTCGCTTTCTGCTTGATGATCCCGAAGAGCCGGGCGACTGCGTCGCCCCAGGTTGGGTGGGCCGTCGCGAATTGAGTTCCGACAGGCAGTCTAAAGAAAAACAGGCACGGCGTGAGCCGTGCCTGCGTGTGAAATCAAAATGGCGACGGCTCTCAACGAGAGATTCTGTTCTCCGATGTTGTTGTGCGGACGACTGTGTTGAGGACCGTCAAAGTCATGCCAAAAGCATATCGTCAAACCGGCTGCGGTCAATTGAGCAATGGGCAGCCAAAGTGGCCGGAGTTTGACCCGCTTCGGGTATGCTCCAGAGCCTGCCGTGGGGGGCGTCGGCGTCGACAGAAATGATCGGCGATGAGGTTCAGTTCACCGGCTTGGGCTTGCGAATGAGCCGTGCGATGCTCCGACCGCAAAGCCAAATCACGATCACTGCTACAGATAGCAATCCGGAGTCGAGCAGGTACGCTCTGTGATTGAACAGCGTGGTCCATCCCCCGCCAAGTTCAGCAGGGTGATTTGGTTCCGCAGTCGCATCGCCGACAAACACCCGCGTCAGGAATGGAAGTGGCAAGGACAGCCCAACCAAGTAAGCGCGGCGGTCCGTTGACGCCAAAGCGCGCCCTGACACCAATGGGTTGTCCCACTTCAAATCGAACGCAGCAATACCAGACGGCGCATCAACTGGCGAACTAGAGGGCCCATCCGATCCATCGCCGCCGTTCCGGTGCAAGAGGTTAGCTTCGCGGCCGGGAAAACCAGGTGGTTGCTCAACAAATTGAGGACCACGCGGAATCGGTCCGACATGGTCTCGCCACCACGTGAGGTCGGTCTCCCGTACGCTTGATGAGACCAGCACGCATTTGTCGAACATTGAAATTGCAAATATCAACCGCTCAATAGCCAGCATCGTTGCGGCGGAAAGCCCAAGCACCAGCGCCACGATAAGCAACCGCTTCACCATCAATGATTTCTTGCCAGTCGAACGTGGGAAATATCGCGAATGCGAGAGAGTAGAGAATAACACATGACACGGAGCAGCCACTGTTGGCCCAGCAATTGGCCGAGAAGCGTGCCTGACTTTCCGAATAGTGGGTAGACTGATCGCCGTGATCTGCCCCTACTGTGCCGCCGACAACGACAAGGTCATCGACAGCCGCGCTTCTGATGGCGGGCTGGTGATCCGCCGCCGTCGGGAGTGCCTGGTCTGCGGCAAGCGGTTCACCACCTACGAACGCGTCGAGAAAACGTCTCGGCTTGCGGTGGTGAAGAAGGACGGCCGGCGCGTTCCATACGACCCGGAAAGAGTTCTCGCAAGCATCCAGGCGGCCTGCGGCAAGCGGCCGGTGTCCGAGGAAGCCAAGTCCCGCATCGCCCGCGAAATCGAGGATGAAGTGCATCGCGAGTTTGACCGCGAAGTGCCCAGTTCGGAGATCGGTCTACGAGTCGCCCAGCGATTGCGCGTCATCGACCAGATCGCCTACATTCGCTATGCCAGCGAGTACTACGACTTCCGAACGCTCGATGATTTCGCCGAAGAACTCAGCGTGCTCAAATCGCGGCCGGTGGATCTGCCGAATCAGCAGGCGCTGTTTTCGGAAGGAAAACGGGAGTAGTGCTTGGCGATGGGCGGTGTGTGCGGCGGAACGTCTGCGGGTCTGACTTCAACCGCAAATTCCTGCGTATTACTTCTTCGCCATCGATCCGCGCAACTCTTCCTGCATGAAGAGAATGCGGCCGCAGGACTGGCAACGGATGATGGAGTCGCCGCGCGTGGCGATAAGCGAAGTCTCCAGCGGGATGCTCATGTTGCATGCGCCGCAGCCGTATTCGCGCTTGCCTAACTGCTCGATCGGAGCCATCGACTCGCCTTCAAAGTGGTCAGCGACCTCCTCGAAGACCCCCAGCGCGTCGGCCGGCACCACCGCCGCGGCGCGTTCACGCTCGGCTTCAAGTTCCGACAGCCGCTGGCCCACATCATTGCGGCGTTCTTCGAGTTGCGCCTTGGCCATGTCGCGCAGTTTGGTTTTCTCCGCGACCTGCGGCTCCAGCGCTTCCAGTTGCTTCTGGATCGACTCGATCTGCTCCATGTCCACGAGCATGCGGTCTTCCACGGCTGAGCGGTTCGCCTTTATCGTGTTCAATTCCGTCAGCAGCGCGGAATACTGCTTGTTGGTCGCGGCGCTGTTGAGTTCGCCGCGGAGTTTCTCCAGCCGCTCATCGATGGATTTGATTTCAACTTCGAAGTTGCCAATCGACGCCTGCACGTGCTTTCGCCGTGTCGCCAGTTCCTGCTGCTGCTGTTGAAGGTCGGTCAAGTGCTTGTTCTGAACGTTGAGGTACCGCTCAGCGGATTGGAGGCGGCTGCGCAGGCCTCGCACCTGTGCGTCCACCCGATACAGATTCAGCAGATTGTCCACAAGACTCATGAAGCGCTCCGTGTAGGCACCTCAATCATATCACGAGATGCGGCGTGTGACTTGAGATTGCGGCGAGCACTGCGAAACGCGAGCCTTCCTCAAGCCTCAAGCCCGGCGCGCACGCTCATTTCAACGCCACCAGCCAGTACGCCACGGGTGCAACCATCAGCGGCGAATCGAGCACATCCAACACGCCACCCAGCCCCGGCAGCAGGGCTGAGGAGTCCTTGATCCCCGCGCCGCGCTTGAGCAGGCTCTTCATCAGATCGCCAAACTGCCCCACCAGGCCGAAAATCAATCCCCAGATCGCGCCCAGCGTCACACTCACGTGATCCTCGGGCGAAAGAAACTGCTGGCTGAGCCACGCGCAGAGCATTCCCGCCAGCGTCGAAGTCACCACGCCGCCAGCAAGTCCTTCCCACGTCTTGCCGGGACTCAGCCAGGGAATGAGTTTGTGCCTTCCGATGGCTCGGCCGGTGAAATATGCGCCGCTGTCGCACATTTTGGTGGTGAGAATGATGCCGACGATCCACCACGAAGAGTGGCTCCGCCGCAGCGCGAGAAAGAATCCCATCATCAGGCCGATATACACCATCGCGAACATGACCGCGCCGGCCGAAGCCACCACGCCTTGCACGTTCTTGTTCTGGCTGAACGTCAGCAGCGACGCGACAAACACCAGCACCATTCCCGTAGAGAGTATCGCAATCGAAGTGATGGTGTCCGTGCCGATCGGGATGCTGTAACTCAGCACCACGCCAAGCATTGCGGCGACCGCGTTGAGCGAGCCGCGCGCTGCGATCCCCTGGGCGCGGGAGATCATCGTGAGTTCCCACGCCGCCAGCGGAGCCGCAACGAACGCAGCCAGTGCAAACAGCGCCAAGCCTCGAGGCGGATGCTCCTTGCCGTTGAAAAGGTCGCGCCAATATCCCGTCAGCACGACGCCATCGAGCCAATTGTCCAGCACGACAACGCCCAGCAGCAGCAGGATGAGCAACGGGCCGGTGATCAGGCGGTATTTCAGCACGCACGCAGCATAATGGCAGACGGCCCTTGAGTCTTGCGACTTGGCCTTGGAGCGAAACGCCACGTCGCCGCCGGCGCCCTCGCACTCACCAGTGGCTGTTCACACCTGTCGTCGCCGGCCCCGTTGCGCGTTGATTTCAGAATTGAGGTTCGCCAGCAACAGATTCAGGTCGGTGGAAAGGCCCAGCAGTTCGCTGCGGCTCATCGTCGTGTCTGAATGGCGACTGATGAGTCGATTGTTGACGGCTCGCAGCTCTGCTTCGATCCGCAATCGCTGTTGCTCGAGTTGCTGGATCGGCGGAGGGGCCGAAGCCCGAAAATCATCGAACTCTGGACCGTGCTGAATCACAGTATTCATCGAAGCGCGTCCCCGCAGGGAAGTATCTTGGAACCATCCCATATATCTGAAAACAGGACCGACGCGACTAGGAAACTCAACCGAGTTTGGGAATTGTGTGGGATGGAAAGTTTGCTGTGGCCAGCCCAGGGGCAGGGCACTGCAAACAATTCGCATTTCAGACGTTCGGATCGACCTCTGCAGCCCAGCGCTGGATGCCGCCCGCCATTGACTTCACATCAAGGAAACCGTGCTGGCGCAGCACCGTCGTCACGGTCATTGATCGTTTGCCGCTGCGGCAGTGGATCACGAACGGCTTGTCCTTGTGCTGTTGGAGTTCATCCAGGTGCAGGTCAAGGTCCTGCATCGGCACCAGTTTGGCGCCGGGTATACGCGATTCTTCGTGCTCATCGGGCGTGCGGCAGTCGATGAAGAGAAACTCATCGCCGTCCTTGAGCATGCGCGCGACTTCCTGCGGCGAGATTTCCCAGGGATGCAATGAGTCCGATGGCATGTGTTGACGTGTCTGGTGTCCTTCGCCTCTGAGAGTGCGTTCACTCCGATCCTTCGTCATGCGCCAGATCGAGACGATCCAGCACGGATTGGACGAGGTCATCGTCGAAGCCGCGGCGGGAAAGCATACCAGCGATTCGCCGCTGCGCAACTGCCTTGGGCAGGTTGCGCATCGTGCCCAGCCGCCGGCGTGCCATGTCCAGGGCGGCGTTTTCAGGCGAGTTCGCACGGACCGTTTCACGGGCGATTTCCGCGGCAAGTTCAGGCTCGATGCGCCGGGAATGCAGTTTGCTCGCCACCAACTGCTGCGAGGCGGGCTTGCGGCGGGTGATTTCGTCCGCCAGAGCCCGGCCGAAGGCTTCATCATCAATCCAGCGATCGGCGGCAAGTTCATCAGCAATGCGTTGAGCCATCGCAGGTGGATGATTCTTGCGCGTCAGTCGATCAATCAGTTCGCCGCGCGACAATTGCCGCCGACCGAGCAGCGTCATGGCCTGCCGGCGGGCGCGGTTGAGCGCGGCGGCCTCTTGAACGCGTTGACAGAGTTGTTCGGTCCACGCTGTTCCCGGGACAATGCCCAGCGATTCGACGTCGGCGGCACGCAGCGTCGCCACGCACCGACGGCCAACGCGGACCTGCCGCATGTTCGGATCGGAGGCGAGCGGCCGGAGTTCCGTCACCACGCTCTGCTCGACCGGTTGTGCTTCAGCGCGTTTCGATTTCGTGACGGATCGGCGCATCATGACAGTTCATCCAGAAGGTATTCGATCTCGCCAGCGGCTTTGTGATCGCCAAGTGCGCGAGCGCGGGCCAGCCCCGTCTCCAGCGCGGTGCGAGCGCCGGCGAGATCGCCCAGTTGCTCCTGCGATTTGGCTTTGTGAAAGTATG
>CAMPIL010000251.1 GCA_946886375.1 uncultured Phycisphaerales bacterium | reverse complement strand
CCGCTGCGTCGAATGGCGAATCCAAGCCCGCCCGCACGCCGGTCATCAAGCTGGCGCCCAAGCCCGCGATGCTCATCGAGGGCAAGCACTTGGCGAAGCCGCACGAACCGTCCGACCGTGGCAAGCCCGTATCGCTGGCGCAGCACATCGAGGGATTGAAGCCTCTGGCGGCGCGTTCGCCTGGACATGAGCGCATTGAACTTGCGGTGGACAGCGAAGGCCACATTCACCTGCTGGGCAACGAGCAGACGCTGCGCGAACTGCCGATTGTCGAGCAATGGGTCAAGGCGCATCGCGAACTCTTGGCCTTGGCGTATCCGCAGCACCCCATCAATACGCTCGGCAAAACGCACTGCCACATCTTCAGCGACAAGCCCGCATCATTGGCCGACCTGCACGGCACCAACATCTGCCTGCACGTGCTCGCGCCGGTGATCGTAAACGGCCAGACCGCGTGGTACACCGCGCCTTTGAACAGTCTGCATAGCCACTAGGGCCTATCACGAGACCCGTTGATCACCGCAGCGACTCAGTGGACGCAGAGAACAGAAACTTGACTTGTTCTCTCCAAGCCGCGAGCCGAAATCAGAGGCGGCTCCCGGAAATACGACTGGCCCGATCCGTATGACAACTATGGTCTTGATCCCTTGTCCCCCAGCGCGGCCAAATCAAATCACTGATGGTGTGTTACGCCCGCAGACTCTGCCGCAGGAATCCCCGCCAGTTTTCGTGGGCAAACCCTCGGACATCTTCATCGGACCAGCCGGCGTCGCACAACGCATCGGCAAGCAAATCAAACTTCGCAGGATGATCGAGGCCTACGGGAAGGTCATCGATGCCGAAGCCGCCATCCATGTCTGATCCCATTGCCACGCCGCGGCGGTGGCCCATCAACTCTGTCACATGCTGAAGGTGCGCGATGCAGTCGGCGATCGTCGCCCGCCGACCGCCCGGCTGTTTCCGCACGGCACGCGGCACCAGAAACGCCGCGTAGAGATTCAGGCCGATGATGCCGTTTCGCTGTGCGATCGCCTTGATCTGGTCATCGCGCAAGTGCCGCTGCTTGTCTTCCACGAGGGCGCGGCAGTTGGAGTGCGAAGCAATCACGCGGCCGCGGGCGTGCTCCATCACGCCATCGAACGCCGCATCGCTGAGGTGCGAGACATCGTGGACGATTCCGGCGGCGTCCAAGGCGTGAATCATCTCCACGCCCAATGGCGTCAGCGGGCCGCTTCCGGGGTGGCTGCCGTTCCCTCCTGCGTAGCGCGTGCCGGATGCCCAGGTCAGACCGACGATGCGCAGGCCGCGCGCAAACCATTGCTGCACATGCTCAGGCGAACGGATCGGATCAGCGCCTTCCATCAGCAGCACGATCTTCGGCAGAGGTGTTGAACAATCCAGGTCAGCGACGGATCGAACGATGGCTATCGCCCCCGCTGCTTCCCATCGCTCATAGATTTCGAGTTGCCGCAGGCCGGCTGCTTCCGCGCCGTCGATGTCGTCGGCTCGATAGCAATACGGCTTGGATGATTCAGGCTCGCCAGGCGTCGGCTCGGTGAAGATCGTGCCAAACGCGACTTCGACATCAGCCTGCCGCAAAGCGCCAAGCGTCACGCACGCCCCGGCCGGCGGCTGATCGCGCAACATGTCGCGGCCGTTCACCGCGAGATACGCAAGGTCAAGATGGCCATCAATCCATCGCATGAGCGGATGGTAACGGCGGCTGATTGACCGTGCGACGCGGCGCGGCAGTGAGGTTCATCCGTAGAAGAAGCAGATTTTGCAGATCGAGAATTGATCCATCTGCTTCATCCGCCGATTCAACCTGCTGATACGCTGTGCCGCGATGGAGTCGCCTTCGTCCAATCAACGTCCGATTGTCCTGTGCCCACTGCGATTTGAAATGCGGGCACTGCAAAAGGCCGGCGTCGCAAAGCGCTTCGACCTTGCATGCTGCGGCCCGGGCGCATCAGGCGTTCGTGATTGGGTTGCGCGCACCGGCACGCAGAATCGCCCGGTGATCCTCGCGGGCCTGGCCGGCGCGCTGAGCGATCGCATTCACCTTGGCGACGCGGCGGCGATCGCAGAAGTGATTGATGCTGATTCGCTGGAGACCTGGAGATCGCCGCTGGTTGATACATTGGCACCCCATGATTCGCAGCGCTGGCGCGCCACTTCCGCCAAGGCCAGCGTGATCGGGCGATCGCACAAGGACCACCTGCATCAGCACACCGGCGCGGACATCGTCGACCAGGAATCGGTCGCCTTCGCAGCGGCGGCGGCGGCCGCAGGCTGGCGATGGGGAATTGTGCGCGGCATCAGCGATGATCTGGAATCATCGCTTCCAGTTGAATCCGATCGTTGGATTGACGCCGCCGGGCGAACCAGGGTGAGATCGGTGCTGGCCGCGCTTGGCGGCAGGCCGATGCTGTTGCCGGTGCTGTGGCGGCTGGGGAGGCGGTCAAACGTGGCGATGCGGGCAGTCGTAGAGGTGATTCTGGCGGGGCGGTGCTTGGGGCCTTGAGCAACCGGATGGTCGACCCGTCCGTATTGAATTTGCTGCTGTTCGCGTAATGGTAGGTATCACGGCGACTGACGCATGCCATCGCTACCGCCGGTGTCTCAGAAGTCTGGCACATTCAGTTTGGTTTTGGACAAAAGCCGGTTGCATCCGCGCAAAAACAGATTACACTTGGAGTTGGTTCGACGCGGGACCTGCAGAGTTGGGGCAGGTTCCATTCACATCTTTACGCAGGTTCACCATCATGTCTTGGACCTGCACGGTCTTCTAGACGGGTAACTCTGGCTCGGAAACGTACCTGAAGGTTAATGTCCATCAGGCCCAACCACGATCACCCGTCGCATCACAGCGTGCAACGCGCTGCGGAAAGGAATCGGTCATGAAACACCGTTCGTCTAGAGCATTCACCATCATTGAGTTGCTTGTGGTGGTCTCCATCATTGCGCTGCTGGTGGGCATCCTTTTGCCTGCCATCGGCAAGGCCCGGGACCAGGCAAACCTCACCCGTTCGCAGGCCAACATCAAGCAGGTCAGCACCGCCGCGATCACCTACTCGACGGAATGGAGCGACCGTCAGGTCACCTACGTTGATGACAACCTCTCCAGGTACGGCACAAGCGGCGTAGCCGCTTTGATGGGGTTTGGGGCAGCCCTCGGACCCGGTGCGCACCACCCATACCATTATCTCGGTAATGATTCTGACAGCGTCTTGTGGCACTTCACTTTCATCACCGACAAGTACTATGTCCCCTACAACTTCTCATCGCGGTTCGGCACCTTCCGCATGACCAACTCCCGGCCGCTGAACCTCTACATGTCCGGCCGCTACTACGACCCGGCGTATTTCGCGCCCAAGGATTCCGTGGTGCTTGACAAGGTTGAGCCGTTCTACGACCACCCCGGTGAATTCGTCAACATCGACGGCAACACGCTGTACTACTCTTCCTACTGCTTCTCGCCGGCGGCGATGTATAACCCGGCAGTGTTCAGTTACAACAAGTCCGGCAGTAATTCCTACTTCACCGACCCGTTCCAACTGCCTGCCGGGCACCGATCGCCTTCCATGTCGCAGGCCACCTTTCCGACCCTGAAGACCCATCTGCTGGAGCATCACTGGCTTCAACGGCGTGAGCGCGTGTGCAACCCGGTCATGATGGGCGGCGTCTATGACTGCGAACCGTTTTATTTCAACGCCTCCCCAGCCTCTACGCCGGTGGCTGCGTTCTATGACGGGCACGTTGGCCCTGTGTCGGTTGAGCAGGCGATGACTGATGATCTGCGTGTCAACGCACAGACGCAAGCCACTCAACAACATGGCCTCTGGAGTCGCAATACGCCGAGCGCAGCCGACGGCTATTTCAGCGAGGCGAGCTTCTATGATGGGGCTTACAAAACCAGCTTCCACATCCTGACGATCGATGGCATCAAGGGTCGCGACTTCGTCAAGTGATTCAGGCGGCCAAGCCGATCAGACTTTCCATGGGCCGTGTCGTGAGACACGGCCCTTTCTCGTTAATGGACCGTGTTGAACGTGGGTGCCGCCGCACGGCAGTCCGGCGCAAGGGTCATCTGCGACGCTGCCGCCGCCCGGTCGCGGATCGAGCCCGGCCTGCGTACCATGCAGCCGCAGATTGCCCTGCATCCTGATGGAGACGACGCATGACCGGATCGGCTCAGAAAACTCAGCGAAACGCAGCCGCAAGCGGTCGCCCGCATCAGCCGACCAGCGATGCCCCCGTGTTCAACGGCGTGCTGGAAATGGTCGGCAACACGCCGATGCTGCGGGTCACGAAAATCGACACCGGCGTCTGCGAACTGTTTCTGAAGATGGAGTCGTTGAACCCGGGCAGTTCGATCAAGGACCGCATCGCTGTCGCCATGATCGAGCAGGCCGAGAGGGACGGACGCCTGAAACCCGGCGGACACATAGTTGAAGCGACGGCGGGCAACACCGGCATCGCGCTCGCGCTGGTCGCCGGGCAAAAGGGATACAAACTGACCGTCGTCATGCCAGACAAGATGAGCGGCGAGAAGATTTCGCACCTGCGCGCCATGGGCGCCCAGGTCGTGCTCACCCGATCCGACGTCGGCAAGGGGCATCCCGAGTACTACCAGGACATGGCCGAGGCCATCGCCAAACGCACTCCCAACAGCCTGTACGTCAACCAATTCGGCAACCCGGCGAATCCCACTGCACACTTCGAAACCACCGGCCCGGAAATCTGGCAGCAGATGAACGGCAAGGTGGATGCGTTCGTGGCTGGGGTGGGCTCCGGCGGGACCATGACGGGAGTCGGCCGATTCTTGCGCGAGCGCAATCCCAACGTCGAACTCATTCTCGCTGATCCCGCGGGTTCGATTCTCGCGCCGCTGATCAACTGCGGCGAAAAGATCCAGCCCGGCTCTTGGCTGGTCGAGGGCATGGGCGAGGACTTCGTGCCGGACATCCTTGATCTTGAATTGATCAACCGTGGCATCACGGTCACCGATGGCGAATCGTTTCTCACGGCGCGCGAACTGCTGCAACATGAGGGAATTCTGGTGGGATCATCCACTGGCTGCCTGGTCGCCGCCGCGCTGCGGTATTGCCGCGAGCAGAAGCAGCCCAAGCGCGTCGTGACGTTTGTGTGCGACCACGGCGCGAAGTACCTCAGCAAGATGTTCAATGATTTCTGGATGATCGACAACGGGTTCATCGAGCGCGAGACGTTCGGCGACTTGCGCGATCTCATCGCCCGCCGCCACCTCTCGCGCGAGGATTACACGCTCAAGCCGCACACGCCTCTGGCCCAGGCCGTCAAGTCCATGCGCATGTTCGACGTGAGCCAGATGGCCGTGGTGGACGAGGAGGACCGTGTCATCGGCATCATCGATGAATCCGACATCCTGCTCGCGCTGACGCACGACGGCGACCAGGT
>CAMPIL010000250.1 GCA_946886375.1 uncultured Phycisphaerales bacterium | reverse complement strand
CGACGGCAGCGTGCAGTCGACGATCCGCCTCGGCCGCCCCGCGATCCCCGCCACAATAACCGTTCCCCTCACAGCCCCTCCAAGCGCCACGAGTCGTGGTTGGAGGGGTTCCCTTTTTTCTTCTGTCGCGATGGGTTGTCTCTTCCTCGCTGCGGGTTGTGCACAAGAAAGCGCATCGCCTCCTCCGCAGCCGCCCATCGTCACCGTTGCGCACGCTGTTGAACGTGAAGTGATCGACTTCGCCGAGTTCACCGGCCGCGTTGAAGCGCTGGAGTATGTGCAAATCCAGGCTCGCGCCAGCGGCCACCTCTTGAACTCCTTCTTCATGCCGGGAAGCGATGTGAAGAAGGGCGAGGTCTTGTTTGAAATCGATCCGCGCCCGTATCAGGCAATGCTCGATCAAAATAAGGCGCGGCTGCAGCAGGCCCAGGCGAAGGTCAAGCAGGTGCAGGCCGATTTCACGAGAGTTGAAGAGCTGCTCAAACGCGAAGCCGCGACGCAATCGGAATTCGACGCAGCCCTGGCGGATCGCGACATGGCGGTGGCCAACGTCGCCGCCGCCAGAGCCGATGTGGAATCGGCTCAACTCGACCTGGACTTCTGCACCATTCGCTCGCCGCTGAATGGCCGCATCAGCAAGTCGGCAATCTCCATCGGCAATCTGGTGACGAAAGATCAGACGCTGCTCACGACCGTCGTCTCGGATGATCCGATCTTCATGACCTTCGCGGTCGATGAAGTCACGATGCTGCGCGTTCAGCAGTTGGCCAAGGAAGGCAAGATCAAACTGCACAATGAAGTGCAAGTGCCGGTTTCCCTGGGCTTGGCGAACGAGCAGGGATTCCCGCACGCAGGCACGATCGACTTCGCAGACAACCAGGTTCGGCCGGGCACGGGCACGATTCAGGTTCGCGGCGTATTTCCCAACGCCGATCGGCTTCTGCGTCCCGGTCTCTTTGCGCGGGTGCGCGTGCCCGTCAGCGCGGCGCACAATGTGCTTCTCGTGCCTGACCGCGCGATCGTGAGCGATCAAAGCCGCAAACTCGTGCTGACGGTGAACGACAAGAACGAAGTGGTGCCGCGGCCGGTCACAGTTGGCGCGATGCACGACGGCCTGCGCGCGATCGAGTCAGGTCTGCAGCCCAACGAGCGAATTATTGTTGAAGGTTTGATGTGGGCACGCCCCGGCGCGACAGTGACGCCGAAGGCGGAGGAAGCATTGGCGATGACAAAGGCGAGCCCGCCGGAAAGGTGATGAAGTAATCCCTCTTCCGTGGGGAGAGTGGAGTTGAGGCGCTGTCCGCTGTCGGGGGATGCCAATCCGCTGGGCATGCTCGCCGACCGGTTGTCATCGGCCGGCATCGCGCTGGTGTTGAGCGAAACTTCGCTGTTGAGGTGTAAAAGCCGGCTTTCGTGGGCTGCCAACCTGCTGTCAGCCGCCGCCGATGTGGTGTCAGCCGTTGCCACGGGGCTGGCACCCCAGGAACGAGCCTAATGATCCGGCGACTTCGCGAATTGATTCAGGCATTTCGTGAAGGGAAACAGCCTTTTGGCGAAGTGATATGTTCATTTCGTGGAGCGGAACGGGGACTACGCGGAGTGGTGCAAGGATTACGCGAAATGGGGTGACGACTTCACGAAGTGGTGTGAGGATTACGCGAAGTGGTGCGAGGACTTCGCGAAATGGGGCGGGGATTACGCGAAATAGGGCGACGACTTCACGAAATCGCGTGAGGACTTCGCGAAATGGGGTGAGGGCTTGGCGAAATCGCGCGGCCATTTCGCTTGTTCCTGCGATCATTTGGCTTCTTCGCGCGAGGGCCTTGCCTCTTCGTGCGCCGCTTTTCGCCGTTCGCCAGTCGACTTGCGCTGTTCTTCACCCCAATTGCACCGTTGATCGCCGGGGGAACAGTGACTACGAATGGCATCTGTCCGACTTTCAGCGCTTACAGCATCCGCGCAAGCCAAAGGGCAGACCGCAGCCGGTTTGGTTTAGGCCGTTTTGACGAACTTAGGCGCCGAGGGCCTGATCGAGATCGCCGAAGGCATCGCGAATGCGAACCCACAGGCCGCGCTTGCGCTTGGCCACGATCACCGCGACCAGAACTTGAGCCGAGATTCTGACCCCGGTGCTGGCCTCGAACATGTCCGCAATGCGCCGCGCCAACGTGGTGCGACACATATACTGATCGGACGGAATGTCCATCGTCACGTAGATACGACGGACAGCTTCCAACTGCTCATCCGTGAGCAGTTCCGTGACAGGCTCGAACCGCTTAGCGGAGGAGCCGAGCTTTGGCCAATCTGCCTCTTTGCGCCGATTCATCATGTAACTGAGAAGATCGCCGGACGAATCGTCGCGGCCGGTCAACTGGTTGAATGTGCGCGTGATGACAGACAACGTCGCGGGATCGCGACGGAGCTGATCCGTGGCAACGCCGTGAGCGACGTAGAGACCCTCGAGGGTCTGCTTGTCGGCCAGGTCCATAAAGTGTTTCCAACTGCGTCTAGCCATGGTCATTGATCTCCGAGTTCGAGTTCCGCTCGAAATGCTTCAAAACTAAAACTGTCACGTTCATCCGATTCGTTGGCCGTTGTCATCGCTCGTCTTGCCGCGTACACACGCGATCCGATTTCCTCGCTCGAAAGGCCTGAGACGCCAGCAAGTTGGTCGTAGGTTGTCACGCCTGTGAACACAGCCTTATCGATGAGGTACTCCATTCGCAGGGGGCGATCTGGCAGGACCTCGCCGGGCTCTTGCTTGCGGAGGCCATGCTTGGAAAACTCAATCATCACGCGGCGGTAAGTGCTGGGATTAATATAGTTCTTCTGGCGAGCCCTGTAGAACATCGCCGCGAGGGAGATGCCATATCTCTCCTTGAACTGCACAAGGCGCACGATGCTCTTCGATTCCATTGCCTCCTTGAGCATGAAATCAGGGATCAACATCCCCACGCCGAAATCAAACGCCCGATCTTCTATTTCGTCAGACCCAAGATGTCCACCCTCAACGCAATCTTCGAAAAGATGATGCGCAAGCTCGTGGAGTGCATTAAGTCGCATTCGATCAGCCGCAACAAGTGGGTTGAGGACAACGACGCGTAAAGACCCAGCGCGAGCTGCAAGACCATCTATGCGAGACTTCGTGGCAAGGGAGAGGACATGTACGCCGAAGTCCTCTAACACTCTCGCCGTGCTGGGCAGCGGATATTTATCAAGTTTCATGTCATTGCGTATCCGCCGTGCTACATCAGCTCCTGACTCATCAACGCTAACTTTGAACCCGCTGTGTTGTCTCTGAACTCGCAGCGGCGACCGCAATAGCTTTTCAACATGGAAATAGACTTCGAGCCAGCGCAAAGCATGCCCTTCGTACTCGCGCTTCTCTGCTTCGCGCGTAGCTTTCAGGCAGCGGTATCGAACTCCTGCTAGCTCATGTCCCGCACCCTGGAGCCATTCAATCGAGCGCTTCGTCAGCTGCGAAAAGGCGTGAAGGAACTCGGTACTGGGCACGGTGGTGCCTCGCTCATAATTGCTGATCGTCGCGTGGGTGACCTTGAGGCCGTTTGACAAAAGCGCCATAGCCACGTCGCGCGTGCTCTGCCCCAGCGCCTCCCGAGCAGCCCTAAGGCGGCGTCCGAGGCACGTTTCCGGCGATGATGGGGCTGGTGGCATCGCCGTGATTTTACAAAATCGATCTGGAAAGTCAAGATCGCCTTACTCAGTGGGCCCGTGGGTGAGTGAGCCAGGCGTGAATCCACTGGCGCATGCGCCGGCGGATTGGCGCGGGCGCTGTCTGATGCCCCAATCCCCAGCCAGATTCGCGGCAATTCATCTCTGGCACGGCCATTGCGTTGCAGAAATCAGAAGACCTCTTGCCCCCCACCTGAAAGGCACGCTCATGCTCGCACGCTTCTTTATCGATCGACCTGTCCTGGCGTGGGTGATCTCCATCGTGATCGTGCTCTTGGGCGCGGTGGCCGCGGGCATGCTGCCGATTGCGGAGTATCCGGAGATCACGCCTCCCACGGTGCGCGTGACCGCTGCATATCCCGGCGCGAATGCGCAGGTGATCGCAGACACCGTCGCGGCGCCGATCGAACAACAGGTCGTCGGCGTCGAGGGCATGATGTACATGTCATCCGTCAGCAACAACGATGGCTCGTATCAACTCGATATTACTTTCAAACTCGGCACCGACATCGACATGGCCCAGGTGCTGGTGCAGAACCGCGTGGCGATCGCAGAGCCGACGCTTCCCGATGTGGTGCGTGCGCTGGGCGTGACGACCAAGAAGCGTTCGCCGAATGTTCTGATGGTGGTCGCGCTGTTTTCGGATGATGACGCCGCCCCTCCACACGGGACGGGCAAACCAATTTACGACCAGTTATACATGAGCAATTACATCACGATCCAGTTGCGCGATGCCATCGCGCGCTTGGAAGGCGTGGGCGATGTGTTCATCGGCGGCCAGCAGGATTACAGCATGCGCATCTGGCTGGATCCCGACAAGCTCCAGTCGCGCGATCTGGCAGTTGGCGATGTCATAAGGGTTCTGCGCGAGCAGAACGTGCAGGTTGCAGCAGGACAAATCGGCCAGCCGCCGATTCCTTCAGGCCAGGATTTTCAATTGACGTTGAGCACGCTGGGGCGGTTGAACGATGTCAGCCAATTTGAAGACATCGTTGTAAAGACGGGCGCCGATGGCGAGGTCACTTATATAAAGGATGTCAGCCGCGTTGAACTCGGCGCGCGGAACCAGGACATGGTCGTGCGGCTCGATGGCAAGCCGGCCGCGGGCATTCTCGTCTTCCCGCTTCCGGGCGCCAACGCGCTGGATGTCGCTGACCGTGTCAATGCCAAGATGACCGAACTCGAGACGCGCTTCCCCAAGGGTTTGCACTGGGCGGTGCGCTACGACACCACGCCGTTCATTCGGCAGTCGGTGCACGAGGTGAACATCACGCTGCGCGATGCAATCATTCTGGTGGCGATCGTTGTGCTGTTGTTCCTGCAGGAGTGGAAAGCGCTCATGCTGCCTGTGATTGACGTGGGCGTGTCGCTGGTCGGCACGTTCGCGGTTATGCACTTGATGGGCTTCTCGCTCAATAACCTCACGTTGCTCGGTTTGGTGTTGGCGATCGGCATCGTGGTGGATGATGCGATCGTGGTGCTGGAGAACATCGAGCGCCATATTGAGATGAAGAAACCGGTGCGGCAGGCGACGATCGATGCGATGAAGGAAATCACCGGCCCGATCCTCGCGATCACGCTCGTGCTCAGCTCCGTGCTGCTGCCCAGCGCGTTCCTCGGCGGCATCACCGGCCAGTTCTTCCGGCAATTTGCGTTGACGATTTCGGTGTCGATGCTTATCTCGGCGATCAACGCCATGACGATGACGCCTGCCCGTGCTGCTTGGGTGTTCGGACATCGCAAGGTCGATGC
>CAMPIL010000249.1 GCA_946886375.1 uncultured Phycisphaerales bacterium | reverse complement strand
GTTGTCACCTTCGCATTGGTGATGGCGACATTTGGCATCACGATTGCGGCGTTGGGTGGATTGGAGCACGCGCTCAAGCCGAACTCGTGGTGGACGACCGAGACGTTCAACATCATCATCGTCATCGGTGGCTTTGTCGCTGCGATCATCGGCGGCTTGGCGTGCGCCTTTGTTGCACGCGATTTCAAGGCCGCGTTCGCGTTGGCGGCGATCATCCTGGCGATCCGCGTCGGCAACCTGGTCATGAACATGAACAGGCCCGATCCGCCCCCCCGCACCGCCCGCGCTGCCGATGCTGGCGCGCCGACGCTCGATGACATGTTTGACCATGGCAAGGAGCCGACCTGGTTCGCGCTCAGCATGACCCTCACCGGCGCGACTGGCGTGTTGATCGGAGGGGCGTTGGTGAAGAAGCTGCCGCTTGGCAGCGCGCGATGATCAATTTCGACGCCGGCGTCCGGAGAACAAGCCGCCGATCGCAATCACACCCAACGCAGCTGGGGCTGGAACGGCTGTGATCAGTTCAATCTCAACCCATGAGCCGGTGGGGAACTCATACCCGCCGATGGAGAGACGCACGCTGTCAGCCGTGAACGTGACATTGGCCGCGCTGAATTGTGGCCAGCCCATCGGCGTGTCCTCATGAATGCCGATCGTTGTCGCAAATGAGACATTGACTCCAACGATGTGGCGGTCGGGTTCGCCGATGAAATCCAGATCGCGGATTTCGTAGTAGGTTGGGTCGAAGCCGGAGTTGAAATAGGGACTGTAGAAATCATCGACTGCATCAAAGCGTATTGATGTGGCTTCGATGTTGAAGGTCGAGATCGGATTGATGATGACCTGCTCAAACTCGAAACCAGGCGAGACGACCAGCGAGGAACCAACCATGTTCAGGTTGCCGTTGGATTGAGGATGCGCCCACAGTTCGACGGTGTCGCCGACAAGGGTTTGAGCCGAGACGGTTGATGCCCCGAGCAGGCCGGTCGAACATCCCAGAGCCAGCGCGCACACTTTTGCAAAAGAAAATCGGTTCATGATTCCTCCAGTCGTTCGAGTGACAATTTCGCGGGACGCTGTTTTCCAGAATACTGGCGATGAGAAAACAGTCAAGAAAAACCCGCTGGAAACCGGGTATGTTGAAAACATTTCCCTGTGACCGCCGCAGATGGTTGCCCACGTTATCATGCGTTGGCTCATCGATCGGAGGCGTCGCGTCATGCTC
Organism: uncultured Phycisphaerales bacterium; assembly: GCA_946886375.1. Next base: position 4,258 of record CAMPIL010000249.1, on the reverse strand, counting down.
AGAATCATCGCAGGCATCATCGTCGGTTTCATTGTCATGGTAATCCTTGTGATGGCGACGTTTGGCATCACGATCGCGGCGCTGGGAATCGAGAAGACTGTTCAACCTGGGTCGTACTGGACAACCAACACGTTCAACATCATCGTGCTGATCGGCGGGTTCATCGCGGCAATCATCGGCGGCCTTGTGTGCGGCATGATCGCGCGGAATTCGATGGCGGCATTTGCATTGGTCGCGATTCTCCTGGCAACGGGCATCGGAAGCGTCATAGCCGACATGAACAGGCCCGATCCCCCCGCGCGCACCGCGCCGGCTACGCTGGAGGACATTTCTCGGTACGGGAAGGAGCCGATGTGGTTCGCGATCAGCAAGATCGTATTCGGCGCAGTCGGCGTGCTGATCGGATCTTCAATGGTTAAGAAGCGACGGCCAGCCGCTCGTGCATGATGAACGCCGCACGATCTTCCGCGCAATCTGATTCAATACCACAATGATTCAACCGCACACGGCGTATGACTATCTCACCCAATCCCGGCAGCGGGTGCATGATGCGGTTCGTCCGCTGAGCGTTGAGCAGTATGCGCGTGAGTTTCCTATCGGGATGAAGACGCTGGGCGCGACGCTGACGCACATGATGATCAGCGAGTGGTATTACGTGGAGAGGATTCTGCATCGAGAGGTGCCGCCGTATGACCAGTGGCCGGTGCGGTCGGAGAATCCGCTGCCGTTCGCTGCGCTTGAGGATGGATGGAACAAGCAAGCCAAGCGCACTCGGACAGCCATGGGCGAAGTGCGCGATTGGGATGGGCCGCTGGAGTATCGGGTGACGAATGATGAGGGCGTGCCTCTGGTGGTGACGGCTTCCGTTGCGGGTCTGTTCACGCAACTGGTGCTGCACGAGGTGCATCATCGTGCGCAGGTTCTAAACATGCTGCGGCATTGCAACGTGACGCTGGACGATCTCGATTTCAACGCATTGATGTTTCAACGTCGCAAGGCGTGATGGCGAGCGCACAGCGACGCGCGCGCGACGCGATGGCGCGCGCGTTAGGATGAATCTTCATGATCGTGCTCAGACTCATCGCAGTGATGACCCTTCTTCTCGTCGCAGCGTTCTGTGCGTTTGGAATCCTCGCGACGTTCGAGCCACCCGGCTCACAGATGTGGCGCATTGGTTATGCAGCGGCTGGAGTCGCGTGCCTGGTCGCTGCGGCGTGGGCGATTGTGGGTTTCGCGCGCGGTGGATCGCACGGCAGGTGATCGATCGATTCCGCAGCACGTGCATGGGAAGCAAGCGAAGTCTTTACCTGAGACCAACATCATCGCGCAAAGCATTGTGCCGCATGAAGTTAGCGATCAGCCGCCCGGGTCAGCCAGATGTGTCTGCAATGAATTTTCCTTGACAGGGATTCGTTCAGCGGTACAAGTTGGAAATACGTGAAGAGAGTGAGACTGCGGTCCGAGTCGATCGGGTCTTGCTCCTGGATGAGCCGCTCCTGTTTGTGAATCGAACGCAGTGCCTGACCGCAGCGCGATGTTGATGCGTTGCGTGCGTGTTCGATTTTGATCCAGGAGAAATCATGATGAACAGCGTTCTTCTTCGCCGGGCGACGACGGGCTGTGCGTTCGCGCTGGCGATCGTGTGCGCGGTTGTGCCGCAGGCCATCGCCCAGACTTTGCCGGACTGGTACAACACCACCGATGAGCGCGGCTTTCCGCGTCACGTCTCGGATTTCTACCAGCACCAGCGATTGGCGGCGAACCATCCGAGCAATCCTCCGCAGCCGCCGCCGAATCAAAGCGATGCGAACTGGGAGAACGACGGCGGGTGGTGTTACATCGCCACGTACGTCAACGCGTGTTACAAGTTGTATCGTGAAGGCTCGTGCACGATGTTCGGCGCGACCGACCCCAACCTTGCCAACGCGAACTGGCTTGACCTGGTCAACGCGTACATGGAGAACATGGAGGCGAATCTCACTGGCGGGCCCAACGGCGTGCAGAAGTGGTTGGACGATCACGATGACGCCGCCGCCACGCCCACGTGCAAGCGGCCGCTGAAGTACGACTTGTTCGTGTATTTTCCCGATGCGATCCGCCCCGTGGGAACGATCGCCAACCCCGGCGCTGAAGGGTTTTATTTTCTGACCGCGACGGATTGGAAAAAACTCAAGGCTGGCACGACGCCCTACGACAAGATCGAACAGGCACTGCTGGAGAACGCAACCGTGACGATTCGCATCCGCACCCTGCCGTGGGGACCGCTTGAAGTGCAGAGCGGCAAGTGGGTTGATCCGAAGTTCAACAGCGCGCTGTGGTGGGCGGGCAACGGCGGCAACGCCAACGTGATCGCCATGCAGACCGGATACGCCAACAAGACTTTCGCGCCTTCGCCCGGCGCGTATCACAGCATCATCGTGGCGGGCCTTGACGGGCTGAATCGGCAGATCTTCATTTCCGATCCGGACACGAACAAGGGCAACCTGATCGCACATGCGGGGTTCCGAGCCAGCACCGCGATCATCGATGCGGTGCAGAACCGCAAGTATCACCCTTGGGTTGCTGCATTGGGCGGCGGCGATGCGATTCCCGTCCCGCCTCGCGGCCCGACCGCCGATGCCGATCCGATCTTTTTCACCGCGTATTACATGGGATTGACTTTGATGGCGGACGGCCGGACGTTCGATCCGGGCGTCGCGTCAAATGAGCGTTACCGCAACGTGGTGATCAACTGGGTTGAGACTATTGCGCCGCCGGATGTGCGCAAGAAGTTCACGCCCGCGCCGTTGACGCCGTCGCTTGAGCATCGCTACGACGTGCTGACCGGCGCGCACACCGCGACCGATGAAATCTGGTTCCTGCCTTCGGAAGATTTTGCGATCCTCCCCGGCACGGTGGTGTTGACCGGCGCCATCGCGGGTTGGGACGCAGAGTTCATCGGCCCGCCGGGATCGCCGGTGCTTGATCCGTACGACAATCCCGTGCTGCAGCGCGGCTTGCGGCTGTCGCGCGGCGGCGGGCCCCCGCTGTTTCCCGGCCAACTCGGCGAGTTGCGATTTGAATCACAGTTCGCGCACGAAGGCGACAAATACATCGTGTATTCACGCAACGCCAACAACCCCACGGAATACCGCGTGCAGGCATATGGCGTGTTGGAACCGGAGCAGGACCTGCAGATCGAAACCGACATATCAGCCGTCGCATGCAGCAATGATCGCGATGGCAACGGGCAGGTGGACAAGCGCGATCTGATCCTGGTGATGGACAATCTTGGCGTCACAACCACGTTTGACGACCTGGTTGAAACCATTCATGCGATCGGGCCTTGCCGATGAACGGGCTTATGCAGTTGTTTGCCCCTGAACGAATTGAACGCGGATTCTCGCCAGCACGGAGAACGATCATGCGAAGTTTGATGACGGTAATGGTGTTGACATTGCTGTGCGCGGCGCCGGTGCACGGCCGGGCTGTGTACACGCAGACGTTTGCTCCCGCTGCATCGTTGACGGAGTTTAATCAGGCGGCAGGCACGAACGGTGTTTTCGAAAACATCATCAACGTGCCGGACAACATCCTGATTACGCAGGTTTCGATCACGCTGACGAGCCTGGTGCATTCATGGTCGGGCGACCTGGTGATTCAGTTGCAGAAAGTCGGCGGGCCTACCGCAACACTGGTGCACCGCGTTGGTTCAATCGATGGCACGTTCGGTTCGCCCAACGCCTACAACGGTAACTACACGTTCAGCAGCGTGGCGGGCAGTAACCTCTGGATCGAATCGCTTGACCTGGAGCAGAATCCGCCGGCGGATATTCCCTCGGGAATGTATCTCACATCCGGCGCAGTGACGGGCGCGACGCCGTTTGGCCAATGGGGCGCGAACAATTCTTCGCTGACTGCGTTCAATGGCCTGAATTCCGCAGGGCAGTGGAAGGTCATCATCACAGACATGTCCAGCCCCAATACGGGCACGCTGGGTGGCTGGTCGCTGAACATCGTGCCCGGCCCGTCCGGATTGGTCGCGATGATGATGTGCGGACTTTTCGGTGCTCGCCGCCGACGGTGAGTGCGGATCAGAAGAATCGAGTGAATCAATCGCTTGCTGAATCTGCCTGATGATTCGGCTCGGCCAGTGCGATGCCCTTGGGGACTTTGGCATTCCACACCACGGCTGAGAGTTCAATTGATGTCACGTGGAGACTTGGGTTCTCGAAATCGGCGGCATCTGTCGCCGTTTCGTAGTCCACCACGGTGACCT
>CAMPIL010000248.1 GCA_946886375.1 uncultured Phycisphaerales bacterium | reverse complement strand
CGGTCGGCGCGGGGATCTTCATCGCGCAGGCACTTACAGATCTGCATGTACCGATCCGCGCCGCCCACCATCAGAATCTGCTTGAAAATCTGCGGACTCTGCGGCAGGGCGTAGAACTTGCCGGGATAAATCCGCGACGGCACAATGTAATCGCGCGCTCCCTCAGGCGTGGTCTTGATGAGCAGGGGAGTCTCCACCTCCAGAAAGCCATGCTTGTCGAAGTAATCGCGCGTGATCTTCGCCACCTCGTGGCGCATGCGCAGCGTTTTCTGCATCTGCGGACGGCGGAGATCGATGTACCGATACTGCAGCCGCTTTTCCTCCGCGATCTTCGCCGCTTCGTATTCATCGGGCAGAATCGGCGGGGTGGCGGTGCGGTTGAGAATTTCCAGTTCCGTGGCGAAAACTTCGTTTTCGCCCGTGGCAAGTTTGGGGTTGGATTCCCCCACGCGTTTGCGCACGCTGCCGCGCACCGCGATGACGTCTTCGCGGCGAAGCGTTCGCGCCTGCGCGACCACGTCCGCCTGCACTTCCTCGGAATCGAACACCACTTGCGCCAATCCCTCGCGATCGCGCAGGTCGATGAACGACAGGCCCTTGCCTTGATCGCGATACGTATTGACCCAGCCGTTCAAAGTGACGGTCTGGCCGACGTGTTCCAGTCGAAGTTCGCCGCACGTGTGGGTGCGCTTGAGCATTGGTATTGATATTCCTTGATCGATCCCGATTCTGTTCTGGGAAAGGCGTGAATAGTAGCGACTCGGCACGGCCGACGATGGATCGGCCCGTCTCGACTTCGCAAGGGAATTTGTCTGTCGCTACCGTGAAGCACGGCTGCGAATGAGCGCAAAGCCGTCCTTGACGACTGCATGCGCGGGCTTTCCATTGATTCCGTAGCCGGTGTCCCATGCGTCGCCATGGTAATAGGGGCTCCAGAAGTAGCCGAAGAAGCCGCTGGCGGGTGAGTTTTCACCAGCGATGACGCCTGTCCACGCCTTGAAAAACGCCCGCCAGCACCGCGCCTGGGCTTCGTGGTCCGCCTTGGCTCCGGCCGGCACGACGTAATTCCACGGGTGAGCGCTGGCCCAAGGCACGGATGGGTATCCCACCTCGCTCAAAAGCAGCGGGCGGTTCCAGCGTTTGGCCGCCGCAAGCAGCGCATCGCGCTCCTTGGTCCATGCGTTGGCAAGTTCATCCTCGTCAGCATCCGGATCGTCTCGCAGCAACTCAAAGTACGAACTCACCGCCATCACATCGACCTTCGACCAGAGTTCCACTTTGGCGTAGCGGTCCCAGTTCGCCGAGTAACCAATCTGACCGCTGAATCTTGAGCGCACGCGATCGATGATGTGAGTCCACCGGCTCAACTGCGATTCCGTTGAATTCAGTTCGCTGCCGACCATGAGCAGATCGACCCCACCCTGGTTCGCGATGTTGATGAAGCGATCGATGAACTGTTCGTAACTGCTCCACCATTCGTCCCAGTTCTTGGGGCGGATCACGCCGCGCCAATCCTTTGTGCCGGGATTCTCAATCAGCACGATGGGCAGCAGCGTGGTGTACAGGCCTCGCTGGCGCGCGTGTTGGAGGATGGCGACCAACTGCTCATCGGAAGCGCATTTTTCAGGTACGAATTCGATTCGGTTCGAATCCACGTAGCGCTGAATCATGGGGGTGAGGACGATCAGTGAGTTTGCGTTCAACTCGGCGATGCGATCGACCGACGCCAAATACAGTTGCAGATCAGCGATGTGATGCGCGTTGATGGCAAACCCCACGATGGGCCGAATGTCCTCCAGTCGCGTGCGTCCGGACGGCCGAGCCGGGAGCGGCGACAGCGATGACGACCGGGCCTCCGCTTCGGGTTTCCCGGGACTGACCAGACCGGGAATGGCCAACGTCACAACCGCAAGCGCAATCAAGACGGCGGCAGGTTTCGCACTGTTTCGCAGAACAAAGCGGCACGAGTCGGACATGGACGTATGGTATGCACCGGTGCGGCGGGCGCGACCCGCGCAAGCCGGATGAGGACGGCTGGGCACTGGGAAATTCGTGTCAGCGACGACGCGGCTGCAAAAGGCGCCTCGTGGTAAGATCAAACCAACGCCGTGCCCAAGAATCTCGCCCCAACGGATCCGCAGCCGCAATCGACCATCCCCACACGAACCGCTCGGGGGCAGATCAGCGTTTTGTTCACGGCGTTTGAACCAAGCGGCGACGCTCACGCAGCACCGGTCATCAAGCAACTGCTGGCCCACGTTCCCACGCTCAAGGTGTATGCCTGGGGCGGGCCGCGCATGGAGGAGGCGGGTGCGACGCTCATCGGCCGCACCGCCGACGACGGCGCGATGGGCCTCGGCGCGATCGCCAAGGCGCGATCGGTGCATCGCGAAATCAAGCGCATTCGCCAATGGGCCATGGAATACCGTGTGCTGGCGCATGTCGCAGTCGATTCGCCGGCCGCGAACTTTCCCATTTGCAAGGCGATGCAGAAAACCGGCGCGCGGGTGATTCACCTGGTTGCGCCGCAACTGTGGGCGTGGGGTCGCTGGCGCATCGGCAAGTTGCGCCGGCTCACGAACCTGGTGTTGTGCCTTCTTCCCTTTGAGGAACAATGGTTTAACGACCGAGGCGTGCCCGCCAAGTTCATAGGCCACCCCGTGATCAACCGTCCGGCCGATGACGCTGAACTCCGCCGGGGCATGCACGGCTATCCGCAAGGCACGCCGCGCATCGCGATCTTTCCCGGCTCGCGCAGCCACGAAGTCGCCGCCAATATTCGATTGCTGGCCAACGTGTACACCGAACTCCACGGCCGTCACGCGGGCATGACCGGCGTGATTGTCGCCGCGAATCCGGAGTTGGCGAAACTCGTCCGCAAAAAGATCAAGGTCTTTCCAACAGGCCTCCACATGGTGACCGGGCAAGCCGACATCGCCATCGCATGGTGCGATCTGGCCTTGGCGGTTTCGGGAACGGTGAGCCTGGACATCACCCGGCAGCGCAAGCCGATGGTCGGCGTCTATCGCACCAGCGTGTTCACGTGGCTGGCGTCAAAGTTGATTGTGCGCACGCCCTATCGATTGCTGCCCAACATCATCGCGGATCGCGAGATCGTGCCGGAGTTCGTGCCCTACGCCGGCGGGCCGATGCCGATCGTGAAGGCTGCGAGCAAGTACCTGCTGGATTCCAAGAACGCCGCGAACCAGGCCGAGGAACTTGGCCGGGTCTGCATGCGTTTCGCAAACAAGAAGCCTGCCGACGAGGCCGCCCGATTGATCATCAAAATCATGAAGGACGGCATGGTCGAAATGCCTTCCAAGGCCGAACCATCCCCCGGTGGGGCCTGAGGGGGACCGGCAGGCAGTCTGGCGACGGGCCGGAAGCCCTAGGAAAATCGCCTTACTCTGCATGTCCACCCCCGGCCGATGGGGTTCCAGGCGAGCCTCCAGCCGTACTATTGTGGCCACGCGGTGAACAGCCTCAAGTCAATCGGAATTGCAGCAGCACTCTACGCCACGGTGGGCGGCGTCGTTTCGCTGTTGGGCTGGCTTTTGAATGCTCCAGTTCTCACCGATTGGGACAGCGACGGCATCGCCATGCTGCCCAACACCACAGTGGCGGCGGTCCTCTGCGGGGTCGCAGTTCTTGCGTTGCTCCTGGAGCCTTGGCTGCAGCCCCGCCGTCATCGCCCCGCGATGTGGATCGTGCGATGCAGCGCGGGACTGGCGGCTGCCATCGGCGGGTTGACATTGCTCGAACATCTCACGGGTTGGACTCTGGGAATTGACACGCTTTTCATTGATCCCAAGTGGGGCGAACGTGCCGCCGCAGCGCCCGGGCGAATCGGCCCTCCTGCTTCGCTGTGCTACCTGCTGCTGGGCACGGGATTGCTGCTGGCGACGGCAGATCAGAGAAGCCGATGGCGCGGGATGTCAGCCCTCCTGGCCCTTGGTGCTGCGCTCCCGCCGATCGTTTCGTTGACGGCGTATCTGTACGCAGCCGATCCGTTGTACAGCGTGCCGCACATCACCGGCATAGCCCAGCAGACCGGCACGATTCTGCTGGCGTTGGCCGTGGCGTTGATGACGGCTGTGCCGGAGCATGGATTGGGGTCCTGGCTCTCACGCCCAGACGCCGCCGGCACCTTGATGCGAAGACTGCTTCCCATCAGCCTGATCCTGCTGATCTTGACGGGCTGGCTGGAGGAAATGGGGATTCGCAGCGGGCTCTACGATCGGCCGTTCGGCATCGCATCGCTGACGGTCGTGCGCATCTTCATCTTCATCGCGCTGTTGTGGTGGACGGCCCGTGCGGTCGGTCAGCAGGTCAAACGTCGCAGCACCGTCGAACAGGCGCTGCGTATCGGCGAAGAGCGATACCGCGCGATCGTCGAGAGCCAAACCGAAATGGTCTGCCGGTTCCGTCCCGACGGCATGATCCTCTTCGCCAATGGAGCCTATGCACGCAGTCGTGGATGCGCGCCTGAAGAATTGATCGGGCGTACCTTCTGGGATTTCGTGGACAAGCTCGACCGCGCCCACGTCCAGGCCATGCTCGATCAACTGCGCCCCGAAGCGCCTGAACTTCGCATTGAAAATCGCTTCCAGGGCGCCAGCGGAACACGGTGGATGCTGTGGACCAACCGCGCGCTTTCATTTGATTCCGACGGCCGGGCCGGCGAGGTGCAGTCGTCGGGCATCGACATCACCGACCGCAAACAGGCCGAGGAACGGCTGCAGGAAGAAAGCCGGACAACCGAGGTGCTCAACCGCATCGGTCAATTGATCGCGGCGGAATTGAATCAGGAAAAACTTGTTCAGGCGGTGACCGATGAAGCAACCAAACTCACCGAGGCGCAGTTCGGCGCGCTGTTCTACAACGTCGTCAGCGATCAAGGCGAATCGTATTGGCTGTACACAATCGCTGGCGTGCCGCGCAACAAGTTCGAGCGGTTTCCCATGCCACGCAACACCGCCATCTTTGAACCGACCTTTCGCGGCCACGGCCCGGTTCGAATGAACGATGTGACGAAAGACCCTCGCTACGGAAAAAATCTCCCGTACAAGGGCATGCCGCAAGGCCACCTGCCCGTGAAGAGTTACCTCGCGGTGCCGGTGGTTTCCCGCTCCGGCGAAGTGCTGGGCGGGCTGTTCTTCGGGCATGAGCGTCCCGGCGTGTTCACCCAGCGGCACGAAAAACTCGCCGTGGGAGTCGCCGCACAGGCGGCGGTCGCCATCGACAACGCCCGTCTCTACCGGCAGGCTCAGGAACAGGCCCAGCAACTGCGTGAAGCGAATCGCATGAAGGATGAATTTCTCGCGACGCTCTCCCACGAACTCCGCACGCCCATGACGGCCATCCTCGGCTGGGCCCAGATGCTCCGCAAAATCACGCCCGACCAGAGCCTCAACACGCACGCCAACCTGCCTCAGGGACTCGAAGTCATCGAGCGCAACGCACGGCTTCAATCCCAGATCATCGAAGATTTACTC
>CAMPIL010000247.1 GCA_946886375.1 uncultured Phycisphaerales bacterium | reverse complement strand
GTGGCCGACAGCCACTCCGACAGCGCTTCGACTTCGCGCCGCGAGGTGCAGTAGTGCAGCAGGATGAAATCGCGCACGCGCAGGCCGTGTATCAACTGGCGAGCGAATTGCAGGGCAGCAGCCGGGAGGGCCATGGGAACCGGGGCGGCGCGGATGAACTGGCATTTGGTCGCGCGCCGGAAGAATACCGTTGCGCCCACATCGTGGAAGTGCCTGATGAATTCGACTGGGCGACGGCCCTGGCGCGGAAACTCTTCTGCGATCACTACGACCTGCTGCGATTAGAGCGCATGGCCGACTCAACGTGGAAACCCCTGGCCGACTTGGCTCATCGCATGGCCGCGGAAGAGCAGCTGCACGTGGATCACGTGGATTCGTGGATCGTGCGGCTGGGCGCCGGCAGCGCAGAATCCAAAAACCGCATGCAGAAGGCGCTGGATAGTCTCGCGCCTCTGGCGGTCTGGCTGTTTGAACCGTTCGACGGTTTGAAGTCGCTCGTGGATGCGAAAATCTATCCCGGGGGCGATCTCGCCATGGCCGATGCGTGGACCCAAACCATCCAACGCGTCGTGAAGAAGGCGGGCCTGAAGGTGTCCATCGAGTTCGGCTCTGCGGAAAGCAAGGGCGGCCGCCGGGGCGTGCACACGCCGCATTTGAAGGAACTGCTCGACGAAATGTGCGAGGTCTACCGCACCGAGCCGGGCGCGGCGTGGTGATGTGTTGAACCACGAAGGCATGGAGAAGATTTTTTGGTTGACACTGTGTCTGCGTGTCTGCCTGGTGAATAATTCATCGTGGTGATTCGCGAATCCATCATCGATGTGCTCCGCGCAATCCCCGATCCCGAGATGCCAATCAGCATCGTCGATCTGGGACTGGTTGAAGCCGTGCGGGTTCACTCGGCAGCGAACCAACGCGACGAGACTAGTGGTTCCGGCACGCAGGTTGAGATTGATTTGCTTCCCACCTTCATCGGCTGTCCCGCGCTGGACATGATCGCGGGGGATGTGCGCGCGAAAATCAGCAGACTGCCGGGCGTGGCCCAGGTCAAGGTGAACTGGGTTTTCGATCCCCCCTGGTCGGTGGATCGCATCACGCCGGCTGGTCGCGAATCGCTGCGCGAGCATGGCGTGACGGTTCCCGCCCCCGGAAGCGGCGGGCGGCTGAGCATTCCCGCGCATGAATCGCAGCAAACCGTCACGCTGCGCACCAGCGCGGTGCCCTGCCCGTTCTGCGGATCGAACTCGACGTATCTTGACAGCCCGTTCGGCCCGACGCGCTGCCGCACGATTTATTACTGCGAATCGTGCAGGAACAGTTTCGAGCATCTCAAGCGTGTGTGAGCCGCTCGCGGCTCCCGATCTCGCACGCATGGATTCTTGGGTGGCAACGACCCCGCAAATCTCCTACCATGCGATGCGTCCCTTTCATCGTCATGACGAGCAAAACCACGACAACTCGATCCGAGGCTTCGCACGCGAAACCCAATGGGAAAGCGTCGCATGACGCGAAGGCGCAATCGAGCCAGGGTGCATCAACAGGCCCGGATTCGCCGCGTCCCACCGGCCGCACGTCCATTGAACTGCCGGCCATCGAGCAACTGCAGATTCTCAATGAGCAAGGCGTTGTGGACGCCCAACTCGATCCGAATCTGCCGCGCGGGGAACTGCTGAACATCCACCGCGCGATGGTGCTCACGCGTAAACTCGACATCCGCATGCTGAACATGCAGCGGCAGGGTGAAATGGGCACGTTCGCGCCCGGCGTCGGGCAGGAAGCCACGCAGATCGGGCAGGTGTATCCGCTTGAGCAGAGCGACTGGTTCGCGCCCTCGTATCGTTCCTTTGGCGCACAGGTCTGGCGCGGCTGGCCGATTGAGCAGTTGCTGCTGCTGTGGGATGGTTTTTTCGAAGGCTTCGCGCCGCCGGAAGGTGTGAACGATCTGCCGTTTTCGATCGTGATCGGCTCGCATCTTTTGCCTGCGGTTGGGGTGGCGCAGGGCATTCAGTACAAGCAGAAGCCGCCGTATTCGGTGATGCTGGCCAACTTCGGCGACGGCGCGATTTCACAGGGCGCGGTGAACGAGGCGTTCAACTTCGCCTCCGTGAGCAAGGCCCCCATCGTGTTCGTGTGCGAAAACAACGGCTGGGCCATCTCCATGCCGGTGGACAAGCAGGCGGCCACCCCATCGCTGGCGCAGCGCGGCGTGGGATTCGGGATTCCCTCAGTTCGCGTGGATGGCAACGACGTGCTCGCGGTGTTGAGCGCCATCGGCGGCGCGGTCGATCGGGCCCGACGCGGCGACGGGCCGACGCTGATCGAATGCGTCACCTACCGCATGAGCCTGCACACCACCGCGGACGATCCCAAGGTGTACCGCGCTGATGATGAAGTCGAACAGTGGCAGGCGAAATGCCCGATCGCGCGATTCGAGAAGTATCTCATCAGAAAAGGCATGATCGACCAGGCCGGTTGTGAACAGGTCGCGCAGGAGTGCGAGCAGCAGGTCCTTGATGCCCGCGAGGTGTTCCGCAAGCGCGCGGTCGCAAAGCCGCAGGAAGTTTTCGACTTCGTGTACGCCGAACTCACTCCGGAACTCGAAGCGCAGAAGCGCGAATACCTGGAGAAGTTGAAGCGAAAGGGAGTTGAATGAAACCACAATGAACACGAATGAATTGACTGTTAGCGATTCGTGTTGATTTGTGTTTATTTCTGGTTTCCAGTCACAGTCATGCCCCAGCTCACGATGGTCCAATCTCTCAACCTCGCGCTCGATCAGAGCATGGAATCTGATCCTGATGTGCTGTGCATGGGTGAAGACATCGCCGTCAACGGCGGCGTATTTCGCGTGACCAAGGGCCTGCTGGAGAAATACGGCGCCGAACGCGTGCGCGATACGCCGCTGGCTGAGTGCGGCATCATCGGCACGGCAGTGGGCATGGCGATCTATGGCCTCAAGCCCGTCGCGGAAATCCAGTTCTCCGGCTTCACCATGCAGGCGTTCGACCAGATCGAACAGAACATGGCCCGCTACCGCAACCGCACGCGAAGCCGCTATCACATTCAGATGGTGATGCGCTGCCCGTACGGCGGCGGCATTCGCGCAGTCGAGCATCACAGTGAATCGCGCGAAGCATACTGGACGCACACGCCGGGCTTGAAAGTTGTCATTCCATCGGGCCCGCGCAACGCGCGGGCGCTGTTGAACGCCGCGATCAGCGATCCAGACCCGGTGGTGTTCTACGAGCCCAAGGCTGTGTACCGCGCATTCAAGGAAGAAGTGCCGGACGCCCCCGAAGTGATGGAAATCGGCAAGGCGAGAGTCGTGCGCGAAGGCGCCGACATCACGCTGATCAGTTACGGCGCGATGATGCGGCCCACTTTGGAAGCGGCGGATGACCTGAAGGACTTGCATCAGATCAACGCTGAGGTCATCGATCTTCTGTCAATCAAACCCATGGATACGGAAGGCCTAGCGACTTCAGTCGCGAAGACTGGCCGCTGTGTCATCGTCGCTGAAGCCCCGCGCACATGCAGCGTCGCCGCGGAAATCATCGCGCGATTGAATGAAACCTGCTTCGAGTATTTGCTCGCCCCGATCAAACGCGTCACTGGTTACGACATCCACTTCCCGTTCTTCCAGGTCGAGCAGCACTACCTGCCGGATAGCGACACGGTGATGGAGGCGGTGAAAGAAACCTTGGAATGGCGTTAGCACCGCGCGAGAATGCGGTCCTTGCATCGTGCATACGCGCAAGCAGCACCGCATTCTCATGCGGCGTTCATTGAAACTCGCATGTCATCGAAAGACTTCAAACTCCCCGATCTCGGCGAAGGTGTGCACGAAGGCCAGGTGCTGCGCGTCATGGTGTCGCCCGGCGACACGGTGCGCGAAGACCAGCCGTTGATGGAAGTTGAAACCGACAAGGCCGCGGTCGTGATCCCGTGTCCATTCAGCGGCATCGTGGAGAAAGTCCACGTGCGCGATGGCCAACTCGTGCACGTGGGCGAAGTGATGGTCACGATCGGCGACGGCAAGGGAGCCGTTGAACCCAAGCCCACGCGTGTCCCAGCCACTTCAGTTGCACAGGCCGACGTGTCCCGGCCCGCAAAGGCGATCTCCGCCGCTTCGCGCGCACCCACTCCCACCGCCACCCTCGCCCGCCGCAAACCCGCGTCTCCTGCTGTTCGCCAACTTGCGCGAACGCTCAAGATCGACATCGAAACAGTTCAAGGCTCCGGACCCGGCGGGCGCGTGCAGCGCGCAGATGTCGAAGCGGCGGCGAGCCGTTCCCCTCTCCCCGCGAGCGGAGCGAGAACAGCAGCGATCAGCGAATCGCAGCGATTCGCCGTCACCGAGCGATCGACCCGCACGCCGGCCGTTTCCCTTCCAAGAAGCGGGAGCCAGCCTGCTGCAGCGCAACATGTTGCAGCGCGCGTTGCGTATCCGGCTGTGCCTGAATCGCTGATGGTCGAACCGCAAGGCGATGGTGCCAGCGATGCGTATGGACTTGTCAAGATCGCCCCGCTCTCGCAAGCGCGCAAGACGATCGCCAGCGTGATGTCGCAATCGTGGACGACGATTCCACACGCGACGGATTTCGATGATGCGGATGTGACGGAACTCGAAAAGATTCGCAAGGGCTACGCTCCACCGGATTCCGCCGAGCGAAAGATCACGCTGCTGGCGTTTGTGATCCGCGCGGTGGTGCGCGCTCTTCATCGCTTCCCGGAATTCAACGCCTCGATCGACCTCGAAAAGAACCAGGTCATTTACAAGCGGTACATCAACATCGCTGTGGGCGTGCACACCGAGCGCGGTCTTGTGCCGATGGTCCTGCGCGACGCGGACCGCATGTCGATCCCGCAGATCAGCGATGAATTGCACGTCATCGGCGAGAAGGCGCGCAGCGCCACGTTCGCGGTCAACGACACGCGCGGCGGAACGTACACCATCTCCAACGCCGGGGCGATGGGCGGCAGCCGCTACTCCACCCCCATCATCACGCCTCCACAAGTTGCGGTTCTTGCCATCGGGAAAACAAAATGGATGCCGTGGGTCGTGGAGCAGGAAAACGGCTCGCGCGGTCTGGCGCCGCGGCTGATCATGCCGCTGAGTCATTCGATCGATCACCGGTTGCTCGATGGCGGCCAGGAAGTTCAGTTCATGCAGCACGTGATTGCCGATCTGCAGAACCCCGCGCGATTGCTGCTGTGACTCGCTTGCGGTTTCGCACGGTTTGAGCGACGCTACGCGGCCACGCCGCAACCGGCATTGATTTCATTTCGACCTTTCGATTTTTCGACGTTGGGACGCTTTCTTCAATGGTCGTCGGCGAATTCACACAGGAAACCGATCTGGTCGTCATCGGCGGCGGGCCGGCGGGGTACGGCGCGGCATTTCGCGCTGCGGAACTGGGCGTGCAGACCATCATCGTCGATTCGCGCGATGCCCTCGGCGGCGTGTGCCTGCACGACGGCTGCGTGCCCTCCAAAACCCT
>CAMPIL010000246.1 GCA_946886375.1 uncultured Phycisphaerales bacterium | reverse complement strand
GCCGAGCGCGATCGTAGAGCAGGATGCCCACTGCGATCGACATCACCAGCGCGACGATTCCGCCGGAGGTCAGCGCCACGCGATGCCTGCGAACGAACAGGCTGGCGCGATGCGCCGCGCTCGCCCGGCGTGCGTGAATCGGCTTGTCGGCGAGAAACCGCACCACATCGCGCCCCAGGCTGCCGGCGTTGTGATAGCGGCGCGACCGGTCGGGTTCCATCGCCTTGAGAATGATCGTCTCCAGATCGCCTCGGCCACGCCCCCGGAAGACCTCGGGCTTGATTTCGCTGGGCTTGGGCGGCGTTTCTTCGCGGATGATGCGCACCGCCTCGAACACCGGCAGCGCTTCCAGGTCATGCGGCGGCTTGCCGGTGAGCATCTTGTACAGCAGCACGCCCAGCGCGTACACGTCACAGCGCGCATCCAGATCGCGCAGCGAACTGTCGAGTTGCTCGGGGCTCATGTATTGCAGCGTGCCCACCAAGCGGCCGGCCTCGGTGTGCATGGTCTGGCTGGTGACGTCCAGTTCCGCCGCCTGCGCCACGCCGAAGTCAATGATCTTGGGATCGCCGGTTTCATCGATGAGGATGTTGGCGGGCTTGAGGTCACGATGAATGACCTTATGTCGATGGCCGTGTTCCACCGCGGCGCAGACCTTGACAAAGAGTTTCAACCGTTCGCGCACATCAAGTTGGCGCGCCGCGATGAATTCAGTGATGGTCTTCGCGCCCGGAACATATTCCATGACGAAGTACGGCACCGCGCCGCCGCCGTCATCGTGCATTCCCGCGCCGTACACCTGCGCGATGTACGGGTGGCGCAGTTTGCCGAGGATTTCAATTTCGCGCTTGAAGCGGCGGAACGCGACGTCGCCGCGCGCTGTGGAGACGCCCGCCTTCATCACCTTGAGCGCCACGACGCGGCGCGGCTGGGATTGCATGGCGGCATACACGGTGGCCATGCCGCCGGAGCCGAGCACGCGCTGAATGCGATACCCGCCGATCTCCTGCGGGAAGTTCACGGGAATGTTCTGCGCCGACCGCTGAGTTTGGTCGGAATTGTCCGGCACGGGGCGAGTCATTTCGGCATAAGAGTGTACGACGAAACGGCCGCGTGCATTTGGGTTTTAACCGGGACGGCGCTCCTGGAATTTGGTCCAATGTCGGAATCTCTCCATTTTCCCTTGCGTCCAGCCGGCAATCGCCTACCGTGAGCCTGTTGATTCCATTTCAATCTTGGACGGGCGATGAGAACTTTCTTTTCCTGCTGGAGGCGTGAGCAATGATTGGAACTCCTCTTGTTTCTACCACGGTCATGATGATCGCGCTGGCGCTGTCATCAGCCGCGAATGCGCAGTCGCTTTTCTTTTCCGAGTACGTGGAAGGCACCGCCAACAATCGCGGGCTTGAACTTTACAACCCGGGACTGAGCGCGGTTGATCTTGGTGCGCAGAACTATTCGCTGCGCTTGTACGTCAACGGCGACGCCGCTCCGACAACAACGCTGTCGCTGACCGGCATCGTTCCCGCAGGGGGCACGTGGGTCATCGCGCATTCGGCCGCGACGTTCGCCGGCTCGGCCAATCAGATTTTCTCATCGCTTACGTTTAACGGCGATGACGCGATCGCGCTGGTCAGGAACAACGTGGAAGTCGATGTCATCGGTCAGGAAGGGTTTGATCCCGGCCAGGGATGGGGCACAGGATCGCAGAGCACGCTGGATCGCACGCTCCGCCGCCGGCCGCATGTCTGCTTCGGCGATTCCAACGGACTCAATGATTTCACACCGAATCTCGATCCCGTCATCGGCGAGTGGAATTCATTTCCATTGGACGCGGCGGGCGGACTGGGCGGGCACAGTGTGACGTGCTCAACGTGTCCAGCCGACATCGCGCAAAATGGCGTGGTCAATGTGAATGATTTGCTTGCGGTCATTAATGCATGGGGGTCGTGCCCCGGCCCGCCGTTCCCGTGCCCGGCCGACCTTGCTCCCAATGGCGGGAATGGAACGGTGAACGTCAACGATTTGCTTGCCGTCATCAACGCGTGGGGTCCGTGCCCGCAATGATTGCCGCGGCCGAAACCGGCAACGAGATTCAATGGCAAATGTCAATGATTTGCTGATTGCCCTTAATTCACGGGAAAATGCCTCTGACGTTATCTTCAAAATGAGAGTACAATAACCATCACGCCGCCGCGGGGCGACGCACACTTCAGATGAGGAGGCTCGCATGCGTCAGCAACACGTGATGGTGGCAGTGGCCGTGATGTTCTGCGTTATGGTGTTGCAAAATACTGCGGTTCACGGCTTCGGCGGCAACAACGGCACGGCGTGCCCGAGACCCGTCGGGGCGGATCTGATTGTCGGCGATGTCCTGTCAATCACGTCCAACTATTCAAGTCAAGAAATCGAAGGCGAATGGTACGACGCGTTCTCGTTCGGCTACGTCGCATGCAACGTCGGCAACGCGAACTCGCAATGGTTTATTCTTCCCAATAACCGGCATCCCGCCTGGGCGCAATCTCTGTACAGGTTGAAGAACAGCCGAATCGAACAGGTCGGTGCGAGTTGGGTCGCGCACAAGGTTGGATTGGTGCCCGCCAATATATGTGGCTGCGGCTGCAGCTCACAGAGCGGCGGGTTTTTGTTGGGTGCAGGGTGTGCAGAAACCGAGGGCAGCGGCAACCCGGGAAACCCGCTCATCCTTTCTCCACGCTGGCAAATCAATCCGCACACCGGCTTCTTCCCACCCAAGTTGGCGAATCCGCCATACGCAGGTTCAACAGCCCGCCGGCTTCGCGCGAAATCAACTGATCTCGAGGCGGGAAATGATTCGGTGAAGTACTTTCTGGAATACACGTTCATCTCTCCCCAGGACGCTGAACTTGGCAATCAGAACAACAACGCTTCGTACCGCGAGGTGCGGTTCCACGGCGGACCTGATGAATTCGATGTCAGCGCGGCCAGCGCGCTCACCCAGCGCGAACGTGCCGCCATTCGCGCCTGGAGAGCCAGTGATCCTTCAGTTGTTGAGACCGACATCCAGATTCCCGCCGAGGGCCTGTTCATCCTCGCCGCCAAGGCTACTCACCTCAGCGGCAACACCTGGAACTATGAATACGCCCTGCTCAACATGAACTCTGATCTTGCCTGCCGGGCCTTCAGCGTGCCGCTGCCTGCGGGTGCGGCGATCACCGAGATCGGCTTTCACGATGTGGATTACCACAGCGGAGACGCGGTGGGCAATTTCGAGAATCCCAACCTGAACATCAGTGGTGAAGACTGGGCTGTAGCGTTTGTCAACGGATCGATCCGCTGGTCAACCCAATCGCATGCGCAGAACGTCAACGCCAACGCGCTGCGTTGGGGCACGATGTACAACTTCCGCTTCAACGCCAATCGCCCGCCGGCTGACCGGGGCGGTCACATCGCGCTCACGACATTCAAAGGCGAAGAGATCGTGCAGGCCTGGACGGCCATTCCCGGTCCCCCGGCGTGTGCTTCAGATATCTCACCCAGCAATGCATCCGATGGAGCCGTGAACGTGAACGATCTCCTGGCGGTGATCGGCGCGTGGGGACCCTGTCCGGCCCCGCCGATTGGTTGCGATGCCGACGTCAACGGCGATGCCACCGTGAACGTAAGTGATCTGCTGTCGGTGATCGACGCGTGGGGGCCATGCGAGTAATTCGAATCTGATTCGTATCATGGATTGATGGCTCTCGCGCCTCTGGAATGCGTGATTGACCGCTCCGCGCCGCTGCCGGCGAACGTGAGCGCGTTTCTCGCCGACGCTGCGGGTCGAATTGACCGGTTCATCGAGCAGCACAAGGACAATCCGGCGGCGGGTTTCGTGCCGGCGGATTATGAAGTGGTTTACCGCGCCCTGAAGGCGTTGCGCAGCGGCAGCGCGCTGCCGGGCAATTCATTTTGTGAATGGGGCAGCGGGCTGGGCGTCATCGCTTCGCTGGCGGCGATGCTCGGATTCGATTCCATCGGCATCGAGATCGATGCGCGCCTTGTGCACGCCTCGCGCGAATTGGCGCGCGAGCACAGGATTCCCGTACAACTGGTGCAAGGCAGTTACGTGCCCGACGGCCACGAGTCCGAGGAAGACTTCGATGAAAGCCACGTGATGACGCTGGAGCAGGGGCACGCGGCGTACGAAGAACTCGGCCTTGATCCGGATGATTTCGATTGCATCTTCGCATACCCCTGGCCGGGCGAAGACGATGTGGTCACAGCGGTGTTCAACCGCTACGCAGCGCGCGGCGCGGTGCTGCTGACCTACCACGGACAGGACGGCCTGCTGGTGAGGAGAAAGATCAAATGAGGCGTGAATCTTGGGAGATGAGTCCTGAGGCGCACGCTCGGGTGTGAGAGCGGTTCGCCTTCCGCTGCCCGGATGAAACTTTCCCGATATCCTGTGTGCATGTCGATTCTCGTCAACGGAACCACCAAGGTCATCTGCCAGGGCATTACCGGGGCTGCGGGAGCATTCCATACCAAGGGTTGCCTTGAGTACGGCACGAAAATGGTCGGCGGCGTCACGCCCGGAAAAGGAGGCAGCAAGGACGACAACGGCCTGCCGATTTTCGACACCGTGGCAGACGCGGTGCAGGCCACCGGCGCGACCGCGACGATGATCTTCGTGCCGCCGCCGTTCGCAGGCGACGCGATTCTGGAAGCCGCGGCAGCCGGCCTTGAAGTCATCTGCGCGATCACCGAAGGCATTCCCACCCAGGACATGATCCGCGTGAAGGCCGCGCTGCGCGAATATCCCAAGGCAAATCTCATCGGACCGAATTGCCCCGGCATCATCACCCCGGGAAAAAAATCGAATGCCGCCGGACAGGACAGCGGCTACGTGGACGGGTGCAAGATCGGAATCATGCCCGGCTACATTCACACCTCCAAGGCCGATGCAACCACCGGCAAGGCGGTCGGCATCATCTCGCGATCCGGCACGCTGACGTACGAAGCGGTCTGGCAGACATCGACGCTGGGCATCGGGCAGACAACCTGCGTGGGCATCGGCGGCGACCCGGTGAAGGGACTCAATTTCATCGAGTTGTTGCAGATGTTTGAACGCGACAAGGAAACCGACGGGGTCGTGATGATCGGCGAGATCGGCGGCAACGATGAAACGCTCGCGGGCGAATGGATCAAGCAGAAAATGAGCAAGCCGGTGACGGCGTTCATCGCTGGCCGCACCGCGCCCAAGGGCAAACGCATGGGACACGCGGGGGCGATCATCGGCGGCGCGGACGACACCGCGCAGGCCAAGATGGACGCCCTGCGCGCCAGCGGCGTACACGTGGCGGAAAGCCCCGCAGACATCGGTTCGACGATGGCTCGCGCGCTGGGCCTGACGCAAGAGCCCGCCCGCCTTGCGCCGGGCAAGATCGGTGCTGCGCGTTGAGCCGGCCACTGGCGGCCCGGCGCTTGTGTCGCATCCGGGCTAAGCCGCGAGCGGCAATAATGGTGAGTGGGTTCAGTCGTTGCATCGTGGAAAAGG